>JAAYCU010000353.1 GCA_012729595.1 Phycisphaerales bacterium | reverse complement strand
TTGGCGATGTGCTGGCGACTGCCCCGCTTCTCATCGCAGGCGAGCACGACCCTCTCCCGTAAATCCATTGAGTAGGTCATGCATATATATCGGCAAATGCTACGCTATTTCGTGAAATGCTCTAGCATAAATGAAGTGGACGCTAAAGCCAATGCGAATAAACAGGGCAATCGATAGTGAGCCGGCAAGGCGGCATCGTTGGGAATGCTGCTCCGGGTTTCCGGATGCGCTTTCAAGTATTGCAACGACGGCGAATCAAGGCAAACCAACCGAGGACCAGCAGGCTGATCATCGCCGGTTCGGGAATGTATTGTGGCACTCCGTTAATGATCTGCCCCGTTCCTTCCACCACGAGCAGTCCGTCGTAGTAGATGTTCAGCAGATTCATATCCAACGTGTTGCCGTCATAAACATAGATATTGTGGACGTAAAGGGCTTCGGAGAGAGGGCCAGGATCCTGGTTGACAAACCAGTTCACCAATTGCAGATACGCCGCCGGGACGCCATCAGGATTACCGATGATCAGCGTATCCAGAGTTAATCATCTTGAGAGCCGTGAACCGGTGACGGAAGGCAGCGGGATTCGAGTGCTTGGCGTGAGCGACGTTTAGGTCGCGCTAACGAGTGGTTCGTCCATTTGGCAGCAAGGAAATCTCACAGGTATTGTGAACTTTAGCCATTTTTCGGGTTCGCTATGACCACGGGTACTTCACAAAACACCATGCTGACGTTCCAATTGTGTTGGTTACAAGACACGATTGGAGGTCGGCATGGATGCCACCTTGGTTACGGCCTGGACGGCCATTTGTCAACAGGTGTCGTCGGCGTTTACAGCCCCGACGGTCATAACGTTTCTTCACATTGCCACCGGCTGGGTACTGTGTCGCTCCAAGCCCACGGTGACCAGTCTGATCAGCACGATCGGTCGGTCGCTGCTGAGGCACACCGCCAAGCATTGGACGACCTACGAGCGGTTTTTCTACCGGGCCCGATGGTCGTTGCCCCACGTAAGCCGTCTGTTGTTGGTGCGGGTGGTCGCCCCCCTGGTCGAATCGGTGGGGGTCGAGCGGGTGATCGACCTGAACATCGACGACACCACCTGTGGGCGGTGTGGCAAGCATGTGGCCTTCGCCGCTTTCTTCAAAGATGCCTCGGTGAGCAACACGCTCAAGAAGGTGATCCATTGGTCGCACAACTGGGTAATCGGCTGTGTAGCGATGCGCGCGCGGTTCTGGTCGAAGTGGGTCATTGGTCTGCCGGTGTGGTTCACCCTGTACCGCAAGCCAGCCGATTGCACCCGCCAGACGCCATTCCAGACCCGGCAGGAGATTGCAGCGGACATGATCCGGCAGACCCGCGAGGCCCTGCCCGATTGGACTCTTCGCGTGGCGGCCGACGGGCAGTATGCCACGGGAGTCGTGGTTCAAGCGGCTGCGGGAGCGCGTTCGAACCTCGTCTCCCGTATTCGCTCGGATGCCGCGATCTACGCTCTGCCCTCGAAGCCCCGGCGGACCCAACGCGGCCGCCGACCCAAGAAGGGCAAGCGGTTGCCGACCCCCAAGAAACTCGCCCGCCGGCAGAAGGGTTGGCGGACCGTCGAGGCGCTGGTTTACGGCCAATGGAGAAAACGGCAGGTTCTCGCGGTGGTCTGCCTGTGGTATCACGTGGGCAAGGACCGGCCGATCAAGCTGTTGATCGTCCGCGATCCCTCCGGCGAGCAGAAGGACGACTATATGTTCTGCACTGACGCCTCGGTGAGCGACACCGATATCATCGAGCGATTCTCCGGTCGCTGGCCGATCGAGGAGGCGATCCACGACGGCAAGCAACTGGGTGGCCTGGAACAGGTCCAGGGTTGGTGCCCCCGGACGGTGGTACGCCAGGCTCCGATGGCCTTGATCGTGCAGACCCTGGTCAAGGCGTGGTACCTGCGGCACGGCGTGCGGGCCAAGTCAGCTCAGCCGTGCGGAACAGATTGGATGCCAGACAAGGATCATCCGTCGTATCTCGATATGCTGGCGACGTTAAGGAAGGTCTTGTGGACCAACCGAATAAATATCAACTCGACCCGACGCGGGCGAGTACGTGAATTACTGGAAACGCTGCAATTTACGCTATGTGCCGCAGCATAAAATGGCTAAACCGTACAATAATGAGTCAGTAGATTATTAATCCATTCTTGCCTTGTTAATTTGCTAGAAGGTGATCTCTGACTACCATGAAATCCTTCTGAGCAGACTATAAATAATAGAAGGATGGTCGTAAATGCAAATAAACCGCCGAATACAGTGGTGAGAGTCTGCCACAATTGTAACTTCTTAGGGCACTCATCGGAACGCAAAGATCGGGCGGGGGCGATTAGCGATCCGCAATGAGGACATGTATCATCGCGTTTGGAAATCTGCTTGCTATAATCTGGCAATTGAGGAGGATTGGTTTGTAGTGTACTCGGTTCTTCGGGTGTCATGGGAGTCTTCTGTAATTCATCGTCAGTGTGAGCGAA
Organism: Phycisphaerales bacterium; assembly: GCA_012729595.1. GTDB lineage: Bacteria > Planctomycetota > Phycisphaerae > UBA1845 > PWPN01 > JAAYCU01. The sequence goes on along the minus strand of JAAYCU010000353.1, from coordinate 308 downwards.
TGTACTGTTACCTTTTGTTGGTACACGAAGCAACTCGCCGCATGTCCGGCATTTCCCCCTTCCACCCGCATGCTTATCATCCACTATAAATTCTGAACTACAAATTGGGCACTTAAATTCTATTGACATCGTTGTGATCCTTAGACTTTCACCAGCCCAATCAGCTTCGGCCAATTAAACTCTAGACCCAAAACAAGCGAACATTACAGGTTTCTTGGCGTGACGGCGGGCCGAGCCGTGCAGCGCGAGGATTTCCCGTATCGCCCCGTTTCCAGGTCGCCGCCGCATTTCTTCTTGTATACCAATCG
>JAAYCU010000352.1 GCA_012729595.1 Phycisphaerales bacterium | reverse complement strand
GGTCGAAACCCGGCAGATCGCGTAGGCCACTTCTCAACGCCCTTTGGTATCGGATGCTACGAGCGGCGAGTGCCGCGGATATGTCTTGCCCCAGACAACTAAGTCGATGATGGACAGCCGCCATGGCGCTCCGGTGCGATTGGCGCGCCGATCTCCTCTTGGAACGAAATCGGTGAAGTGGTCCAGTGCTGCCGACATTGCACCGCACTAGGATTGTTCTCGGTGACTTGAGGAAGGTCCATGGCATACTCCCAAGCGGCGACCCGAATTGCGCTGGTCGCGATAGTTTCCGTGTTCCTGATAGCGCTTTCTCCGACATCCGCGTGGTCGGTCGACGCTCCCGCTGCGGCAGAGGAGCAAGTGTCGTACCCTTCGGAGCTCTCGGAGATTCCTGCACCCGAAGTCGACGACCCGATCTCCGAGGCGGAGATGCAGGATCTGCAGACCATTGCCTCGGACCTTGGGATGACACTCAAGGAAGCAATCGCTAGGTTCGCTTGGAACGACAACTTTTCCTTGGCGGTTGATCAGATTCGGGCCCGGTATCTCGAACACTTCAGTGGCGCCGCCATCGTTGGAGCATCGGAGGCATGGGTCGCGTTCTCAGGCGACACGCCTTTGGGAGCACAGGAGTTCATTGACCGCTTCGCAGATTCCATGCCCGGATCCTCTGTCACGGTCAAGGTAGTTGAAGGAAGGGGATTCACTGAATTCGATCTTGAACAGGGTGTACAATCAGTCCACTATGAGTTGATGAACGATCAATCGGTTGCCTCCGTGTCGTCGGGATACGATATCGCAACCGGAGTCATTACTTCAGTAGTTATGCTTGCCGAGGGCGCTGACGACTCAGTTGTGGCGTCCCTCGCGAAGGCTGCACACCACAACTTGCCCGCTGGGATTTCGGTGGTCGTGTCGCGTTCGGATGTCGGACGACTGGGGCATGCCGAAGCTGGAGCCGATTTCCATTATGGCGGCGAAACAATTTCTGGGTGTACTTCAGGCTTTGCTGTTATCAGCCCAACGGGCGTGAGGCGTATTGCTACAGCAGGTCATTGTAATGACGCCCAGACCGATGACGGTGACGCACTTCCCTTCTTTTGGGACTATGAAGGATCGCTGGGCGACTTCCAGTTGAACAACGGCACGGAACCCATCCGCGATGACTTCTACTCAGGAAACGATTCGACGTTGGAGGTCAATCTGCGTGATGTATCCGCGGCGTTAACGCCTACCGTTGGTATGGCGATCTGTAAGAACGGCAAGACAACGTATAAAGACTGCAGTACTGTCCGCGCATTGGGGCATTGCTACGGAGCTGTTTGCAACATAGTCCTAGCGGAGCATGACATTACCGAAGTGGGAGATAGCGGGGGACCGTGGTATTACGGGAACGTGGCATACGGCATTCACTGGGGCGTTAAGGCCGACCCTATTTGGCCGTTCCTCCGTTCCGGGTTTTCGCGCGCTGGCCGGTTGTACAACGCTTCTTCTCACATAATCGCAACAAACTAGGCAAAGGATGCAGGCCGCTCAACTAGATGAAGCTGGTCCAGTGCCCTTCGGACGCCAGTGCTGGAAGTCGCGATCCCTATTGATCGTGGCTCTCGCGGTGCTGGTGTGTTCCGGCTGCGGTGGCCACAGGGTCGTGGAACGCGACGGCATCCGGCTCTTCGTCCACACAAACCCCTTCCCCGCGGGCGGACCGCAGGCGCTGATTGTGGGAACCCTGGCGGTGCGCGAGGGATGTGTCGTGCTGGTATCGGAGGGTCGGGACGACTGGTTCCCGGTGGTGTGGCCCTCCGGAACG
>JAAYCU010000351.1 GCA_012729595.1 Phycisphaerales bacterium | reverse complement strand
TCGGCGGGCGACCCACCGGGCGGGTCAGCAAGTGCTGAATCTGTCGCTCCAGAACGGCGTTCGACTTCAACCGGATCGCGTATCCATAGCGCTCCGCTTCCAAGAATACGTACAACTCCGGGATGGTTCACGCACGTGGACCGGACTATCGGTGGGGCCCCGGAGCCACCACCCGCAGTCTTAGCCTGAGCACCGTAAAGGGTACAAGGGGCGCCGGGATCACAGGTCCGATGCAGCAAAGGTATCGCCCTGCGATAGATCACCCGTTACGAGCCCGTGGCGAAACCAGCGCATCCGCTGTGCGGAAGTGCCGTGCGTGAACGAATCAGGCGTCACGTAGCCGCGGCTCTTTTGCTGCAGGCGGTCGTCACCGATCGCGGTCGCGGCGTTCAGCGCCTCCTCGACATCGCCGGGTTCGATGATCTGCTTCATGCGGTTCGCGTGGTTGGCCCAGACCCCGGCCAGAAAATCGGCCTGTAATTCAAGTCGAACGAGGAGTTTATTGTACTCCTCTTCGCTGAGCCGGCCGCGCCGGCCATGAACGCTCTCCATAATCCCCAGGAGGTTCTGCACATGGTGCCCGACTTCATGGGCAATGACGTAAGCCTGGGCAAAGTCGCCGGGCGCCTGAAACCGGTCCTTCAGATCCCGGTAGAAACTCAAGTCGATGTACACCTTCTCATCGCCCGGACAGTAGAAAGGCCCCATCGCCGATTCGGCGGTCCCGCAGGCCGAGTTCACCACGCCGGAGAACAGGACCAGCTTCGGTTCGCGGTAGTCCCGGCCCATCCCCCGGAATATCTCGTTCCACACATCCTCGGTGTCCGCGAGCACGACCGAGACGAACTTTGCCAGTTCATCGTCCGGATCGCCGGTCTGAATCGGCCCCACGGGAGTGGCGTCGGCCGGCACGCCTTCTGGCATGCTCTGCAGGTTGGTCAGCAACTGGCTTGGATCCACGCCGAAGAAAAGACCGACCAGCAAGAGAATGATCACTCCCGCGCCACCGCCCGCGATCATGGTCCGGCCGGTCACAGGCATCCCCCGCCGATCCTCCACGTTCTCACTTTGGCGGTCGTTTTTCCATCGCATGATGACCCTCCTGTTGTACTCGCCGCTTCGAAGATAACCTTGCCCGGCAGCGCCGTCGATCCATTTTTCGATTATATGTTATCCGCCCGCGCTTCGTCTATCACCCTTTTAACCGACATTTCCCATTTACCAGCCCTCAAGCCGTCATCCTACCCGAACGGCCTGCTCGATTAAACTGAAAATGGCTTCTGTGGCCGTAAGCCATGCCCATTTGACCGCTTCATGGGGCAAATCCTACCTCTGATTCCACGGGGAGGACGATCTTTACCCGTTTCCGCGCAGCGTAAATCCATTATTCCGGGTCGGACAGCACGGTGCTTCCCTTCTCTGTCAAACGGAATGCTTCATCCAGTTCACGAAACGCAAGCAGGCCCGCGTCACTCGTGATCTTTGCGCCGTGGAATTCGAGTTTGAGTTTGCCAATCTAACCGCACAAGTAGCAAACCTGGCAGAGCTTCGAGACATGCTGAATGTGCTTTGCGACGATTACGTCAAGTTGACTCTTCACGTCTGATGCTTGAGTGCGCAACGGAATCGGGGGGACACCATATCTATTTCGATAACCCACATTCAATCTGTTATTTCCATCTATAGGGTTTCGATTCCATTTATTAATTGATAGGGGTTTGCATGGTCTCTGATCTGTCACGGCAGGAGCATGATAGGTAAACAGGGAGCCCCGTGAGTAAGCGTGTATAATCTCCTTATGTCCATGACGGGAGCAACCACTGAAGCCCTGGCTGGCAGCATCGAGCGGGTGACCTTTCACAATCCCGACAGCGGCTTCGCCGTCCTGCGCCTCAAGGTCAAGGGACGCAGCGAATTCGTCAGCGTCGTCGGCCATCTTCCTTCCGCTGCCGCAGGGGAATACGTCGAGGCATCAGGCGGGTGGGTCATCGACAAAGAGTATGGTCAACAGTTCAAAGCCACCACCATGCGGACGACCCATCCGTCCAGCCCCGAAGGCATCGAGAAGTACCTGGGCTCAGGCTTCATCAAGGGTATCGGCCCTCATTTCGCCAAGAAACTGGTCCAGACCTTCGGCGAGCAAGTCTTCGAGGTCATCGAGAAACAACCCGAACGTCTGACCGAAGTCCGAGGGATCGGCGTTACCCGCCAGGAACGCATCACGAAAAGCTGGCACGACCAACGGGTAGTCCGCGAGATCATGGTCTTTCTCCAGGGATATGGAGTGGGAACCGCTCGCGCTGTCCGCATCTACAGAACCTACGGGGATGACGCCATCGGCATGGTGAAACAGAACCCCTACCGACTGGCCTACGACATCAAGGGCATCGGATTCAAAACCGCCGATGAACTGGCCGCCCGTCTCGGCGTGGATCGCAGTTCCCCGCAACGCGCACGAGCAGGAGTCGGATATGCCCTTCAGCAGTTGACGACCGAAGGACATTGCGCTTTTCCCGAAGAGGGGCTGGCCAAGAAGGCGGTCGAACTACTCGGCATCGAAGAAACCATTATCCGCGCCGCCATCGACCACGAGATCGGCGAGGGCAGACTGGTCCGAGATCGAATCGGTGAAGAGACTTGCATCTACCTGGTTGCCCTGTATCACGCGGAAACCCAACTCGCTGGTCGTATCAAGAGACTGGCGGCAGGCAAGCACCCGCTTCCCGCAATTGACATCGAGAAAGCCCTGGTCTGGGTGGAGAAACAGGTTGGACTCCAACTCGCCCAGGCCCAACTCGCTGCCGTGGCTCTGGCTGCCACATCGAAAGTCCTAATCGTTACGGGCGGACCAGGGGTGGGCAAAACAACCATCGTCAACAGCATCCTCAAGATCTTCACCGCCAAGCGGCTCAATTGCGTCCTGTGCGCCCCAACAGGACGGGCGGCAAAAAGAATGACCGAAGCAACAGGTTGTGAGGCGAAGACTATCCATCGGCTGCTCGAATTCGACCCCGAGAATTACGGCTTCAAACGCAATGCCGACAACCCACTGGAAGCGGATCTCGTCCTGGTGGATGAGGTCAGCATGATGGATCTGCCCTTGGCTTATGCCCTCGTACAGGCTGTCCCCGACAATGCTGCGTTGATCCTGGTCGGGGATGTGGATCAACTCCCGTCCGTGGGACCAGGAGCCGTCTTGTCGGACATGATCGCCTCGGAAGCGGTTCCCACCGTCCGACTGACCGAGGTTTTTCGTCAGGCGGCCCAGAGCCAGATTATTCAAGCCGCGTACAACGTCAACAGTGGCAAAATACCCAATCTTCGACCGCCCGAGATTCAGAGTGATTTCTACTTCGTCTGCGCCGAAGACCCACAGGAAGCGATGGAGCGTGTTGTACAAGTCGTCACCGAACGTATTCCGCAGCGTTTCGGATTTGATCCCATTAACGACATCCAGGTACTCACCCCCATGAATCGGGGCGACTTGGGAGCCCGCAACCTCAACCAATTGTTGCAGGCCAAGCTGAACCCTTCCCAGGACGGCAAGCCCCAAGTGGAGCGATTCGGCTACACCTACCGCGTCGGCGACAAGGTATTGCAGACGGAGAATGACTACAACAAGGACGTTTTCAATGGCGACCTGGGCATCGTGACCAAGGTGGACATGGACGAGTCCGAGTTGTCCGTTGATTACGACGGGCGGGTCGTGGTTTACGACTTCGGGGAATTGGACGAGTTGATGCCCGCCTACGCCATGAGCATTCATAAGAGCCAGGGGAGCGAGTTCCCTGCCGTCGTCATTGCTATTCATACGCAGCATTACATGATGTTGCAACGGAACCTGTTATATACAGGGATCACCAGGGGCAAGAGGCTGGTGGTGCTGGTGGGGATGCCCAAGGCGGTTGCCATTGCCACCAAGAGAGCCGATGCGGTCAAACGCTATTCGGCGTTGCGGGTAAGGCTACAAAAGTAACGAGAAGCCGAGTAGGCTTAGGGTTGCTGGTGGTCCAGGAATAGGAACTCGCCGATGTCGGTTATTCTGGATATCGATCTTGACTACTTCCGATTCTTCGACGAACCGCTTGAACGGCTCGATGAATTGCTCGTTTGGGCTAACCGCTCCGTAGATTGTATCGTTACGAATCATCATGAAGCCTTTGGTCTCTGGACGAAAGCCGTCAAGGAGGACGTGATTGACGCACCTCACTTCATACTGCATGTTGACGAGCATCACGACATGTTCTGCGACAGGCCGCCCATCAATGCTGGCAACTTTGTGTATTTTGCCATGCGTCGTTGGCCCAGGTGTCGAGTACATTGGTTGGTGAACTTGAAGACCGATTCGCCGAAGATGTGGCTGCCTGAGAACAAGTGGAAGTTCGTTGCCCAAAGATTCACGAGTGGCACTCGCCTATGCCCAAACTGGCCAACTCCTGACATGGTGACGGTTTGCACGAGTCCAGGTTTTCTTAACAAGGCTCTCTGCAAGCGATTACTTGCCATTTGTAAACGGCGGGCAGGATCGCAACTTCAAAGACAAAGCAGAAATCGGTAGAATTCCACCATGAGTCGTGCAACGATCCCTGTCCATGTGGGAGCGGTAAGAAATACAAGAAATGCTGCGGGAGAAAGTAATAAAAAGGCAGGTTCATCAGAATTTTATCTCCAGACTCTCCATCCTTTTCCTGCTCTCCGCGGTATTGAAATGCGTATAATGCTTTGTGGTCTTAAGACTTACATGCCCGACCCATTCAGCAATCTGGGTACTCGCCATGGGGCTGGTGGTTTTTCTTTCGGCGGGGAAATGTTTGGCAGCACCATTGTGCGAGAACTGTTTGAAATACCAAGTCACCTTGATCACGCCGACTAAGAAATGAATTTTTCGTATCGCGGCATGACCGCCGTACCCAGATTATCGATGCCCCCTTTGTACAGAAAATCGTAGGCTATGCCTTTCCAGTATTGATCGGCATCTCCGTCGTCGGACATGCCGATGATGAGAACGCCCGACAATTTCCCCTGCTTGATAAGATTCTTGCAAGCGATATCACCGTCACGACTTTCAAGATTTGTATCGGAAACAATGATGTCCACGGGCGTGACAGGGACAATCGCTTCAATTTCCAGCCCGTCACTGGCCATGATGACCTTAAAACCCGACATTTCGAGCGATGCTGCGTATTTCTTTCTTACTTCAGGATCATCTTCAGCCAGCAATACGGTGGTCATGATCACCTGCTTTTCATTTATTAAAAACGAAGTCCAAGAAAACTCAATTATCTTCCAGCATCATCCTGTTGATGACCGTGGCTATGTCATCGACGTTCAGGCGGATCAACGGATAACTGGGGGAGACATCTTTTCCGCCGTCTTCGCCGCGTTGATCCACTTCTTGTCCACCTTTTTGCCCAACGCCTTCAAGACCGTGGAGTAATTGATCGCCACATGCGGCAACATCCACCGCTCCAGCTTCCAGACCTCCATGAATCGACCACTCGCCTCCATCGGCTGACAGGTCAATTGGTCGCTGAACCCCGTGATTTTTTCGTCCGCTCGCTCAAATCGACTGGTCCAGAAAAAAGCCTTATCGGAGTCCCGAACACTCAAGGTGCAAATGAGCATCTCCTCCCGATAAGGATTTTGCGAAGGGGGTACCACCTCACCTCCGCAAGACTCACAGGGTTTGTCGGGAACTCCCGTATTGGGATTTCCGCAAAAAGCACATCGGGTGGCGTTCCAACCCTCGGTGACGTGGAGGACTGCCTGGGCTTCCAGGGCTCGGGCAAACATCCGCATCGCCAAAGCCATCACGTCTTTGTCGTCCCACTCAGGATGATGAAAAGGAGAACCCATCAAGCCTGT
>JAAYCU010000350.1 GCA_012729595.1 Phycisphaerales bacterium | reverse complement strand
GTCGAGCGGGTCAAGGGACCGGCCGACCTGCTCGAATCCGGCGACTGCACGTTGAGCTTCATGGGGGAGGAATATGAGCTAGAGGCGGAGGACGGCTGGTTCTACCCGCAGGGCGGAAGTCCGAGGTACTGGGTCGTCACCGATGGCTGTATCGATCCGGGAACAACCGTGAAAACCTATTTGATCAGTTGCACTCCGAATGGAACGATAGAAAAAATAGAGCAACCCGATCTGTTTCAGTTCGCCAATCTGTTTTATTCTGGCACTTTGCAGTTTGGGAGCAAGATCATGCAACTGAACATCAACCTAAAGGGCTACGAGGCCTGGCGCGCGGCCGCGCGGGAGAACGAGGAGGTTCCGCGGACCGAAGAGGAGCAGCCTGGCTTCCTGATCACTGCAGAAGTCGATTTAGTCGGCGGTGCCGACCCCCTGGAGGCGAAGATCGTAGCCGCAAAGCTCGCGGACACGGGCACAGGCGGCCTGACCCGATGGCTGCGGTTCAGCGATCCGACGAAGGTGGCGCTGAAATACGGCGACACGACGTTCAACGTTATGGAGTCGGTGCGGTTCAACGCTGCAAAGTCGGAGCTGCAGGTCGAAGGCCTGCCGACCGACGATACCGAGTACCAGATCTTTATGAGTAACCCCACAACCTGGGCTGCGGGCACCAGCGTGACGGTCGAATACCTCATCAGGGACAAGGAAGGCAATAAGTTTCCGGGCGCCGACAAGGTGCAGCTCCTGCGCCCGGTGGTCATCGCCATCGGCGACTCGCTGACCTTCGGCTACATGGCGAATAGCCAGAGTCCCCCGGTGCCGTTGACCGCGAATTGGCGTGAGTACTGGGACAACTACCCGAACGCGGAGGCATGGGCCACGGTCGGTGCCGACCGGACATCCCTTGCGAATCAGGGGTGGCGGGGGTACTTGAATCGCGACCTCGCGCCCGCCGGGTTCATTTGGGAAGGTGAAGAGACATCCGGGCACGGCCCCAAGCACTGTGGCTACTCGGGGGCGCAAACAGGACACATCAACGCACGGTTAACCCCGGAACCAGACCCAAGAAAACAATACCGGAACATGCCCACAGAGGCGCTTAAGAAGGAACCATGCTACGCCATCGTCATCTATCTCATTGGTGTTAACGATGCGAACAATGGTAAGGATGGCATCTATGATCGGTGGCTGCAAGGCTATAAGAAGATACAGTCCTTGCGCGAAGGAAGGGGCAAGACTCTGTTTCTCGCCTGCACAGTACCGCCACAGGATCAGCGGTACGTCGACCGTAATAGGAAAGCCAGTATCAAGTTTGTAGAGAACCTCAATGCGTCTATCGAAGGACAGCAAAGCGCTCGTAAGCCGGCTACTATGCGGGAAATAATCGTCCCTTTGGCCGACCGCAAGCACTCCGATGACGACGATGGTTTGCATTTCACTTCGACGGGTTATGAACTGATATCCGACGAACTCCTTAGGCGCATCAAGGAAGGGATTGGAAAATGATCCGCCGCATTTACTCACGATTGCCGCGACTTCTTGGCCTCGGGTGCGGGACGGCCCTAGGCGCGATCGCAGCCCTAACGATAGGGCGACAGTCAAGCGCGAACAGCTATGCTGCTGATAATGATGCCGCCAGGGCCGGCGGGGAGTGCCTGTTCATCGGGAAGGGAGGGCGGGTCGGCTTCCTAAGCCGCCTCGGAGAGATCGTGACGCCTCCAAAATACGAGTACGTGGGGGTATGGTGGAATGGCATGCTATGGTGCAGGGAGGTATACGACGATCCGATGAGCGGCCATTTTGTCAATTCCCAAGGGCGGGTGGTGAACGATACGGCGGTTGGTGATCGGTCGAGTATCGACTTCAGCATTGTTGATCCTGGCTTCAATAGTGCGGATTTCGCCATCGTTCGAACCGACCCCGTCACGTTTTCCCACATGGACCGTGAGGGTAGGATCGGCTCGGAAGCCAGAGTGGGCCGATTCGGATATGGCGTCCGAATTGGGTTCTTGGACGGCAGGTATCGAATTGAATCGGCAGATGGCGTACCCCTTTCCGCTGCGCTCTATGACGATGTGGTGTCCTCTCCCCCGGGAACGTGCGTTGCAGTGCTGGAGAACGGCAAATGGGGTTTCGTTGACAGGCTGGCCCGCATGCTTATTCAACCGCAGTTTGATCGGGTTCAGCTTAAGTATGCGGGTGATGGCGATGTCGGCGGGTTGTTTGGCTGGCGAGTGGAGAGTGGCGGCCAAGTTGGAATCATGGACAGGGAAGGAACAATTGTGGTGCCGATCCACCATGAGGCCGTTGGGGCTATCGGGAGCGGAATGATCGCCGTAAGGGACGAAGGTCGTTGGGGCGTCGTTGCCGAGGGGGGAGCGTGGGTGCTTGCGCCAGCCTATGATGAAGTCATGCTCGCCGGAACCAATTCCGTATGGGTCAAGCAGGGGAAGTGGGGCATGCGCTCAGTCGGGGGGGATGAGTTGCTTCCTCCCGCTTTCGACGACGTTGATCGCCTTCATCGCTTCGACGAGGTGGGTCGCGCCTATTGGAAGACACAAAAAGGCCGTTTGTACGGCATAGTGTCCAGCCAAGGAAGTATCCTCGTGCCTGCCGACTACAGGTCTGTGTCCTACAGGGGCGGCGGAGTCGCGATCTTGGAACTGGGTTCAGGTGATAGCTTTGTTGACCTGTCCACGGGAACGGTCCTGGTTCCGGTCGATTCCGGTCGGCTGCGTTACTGGCCTGAGCTCCGCCGTCAAAGCATCGTCATCACCCGCAATAGCAAAGATGGCCTCTTGGACTTCAAGACCGGGAAGTATCTGCTCCCCGCGGAGCACGATTCGATAGGTGGCTGGCACGGTATGGTATGTGTGCGCAAAGGCGAACATCTCGCACTGTTCACTGTAGCCGGGGAGTCGGTGCTCGGTTGGGATACGTTCACAACCGAACTGCCTCCCGACCGGGAACCTCTGGTCAACGGCGTCGGCAAGGTCGTCTGCGCAGGGAAGGCGGGGCTGATCAACGAGAAGGGGCTCATCGTGCTTGCTTGCCTCTACCAGGACGTGGGGAGCCTTTCCGAGGGACTCGTCCCGGCAAAGCAAGAGGGACTGTGGGGCTACGTCAGTCTGGCGGACGAGTGGATCATCCCGCCGCGCTACGAGCAGGCGGAGGCCTTTCATGGCGGTTACGCGGCCGTGCGGCAGGACGGCAAGGTCGGCCTGATCAACCGGAGCGGTAGGGTCAAGGTGCCGTTTCAGTATGCGGACGCGGGCTATGTCCTCAACGGACGCTTTCCGGTTGCTCGCGAACAGGACGGTAAACTGCTCTGGGGGATCGCGGATATTAAAAGCCGGGTCATTCTGCCACTGGAATACGACTGTGTCGAATGGATCGACCTCGCGCCCGACACCACCCGTTACCACGGCAAACCCGGCTGGATGGAGTTTTAACGTTGTGGGATTTGCCGAGGCTTTTCAGCCGGGGCTTTTCAGTCGGCGCATCGTGGCTTTACCACAGCAAATCATTGATGCTGAATGTTTTACATCGTGAAATCCGGCTTAAATGGACCTTACAATCGTTTTTTGCTGCATGAGATCACGCTATCGCATTTTGGATGATGGTTTGCTGAAAAATCTGGATATATGGCACTTTAATGATTTGCGTGCCGTATACAAAGAAGGTATAAGCAAGCTGTTCGAGAAGCAACAGTTATTTCGTGATTCGCACTGGATCGAGTCAATGGCGGTGGGGGATCGTGCTTTCGTCGAATGAATGGCATCGAAGTTCCCAAACAGGCGTTTGCTCTCCTACACCGAAACGGCCGACACTAATACGTGGTCTGTTCACGAAACTCCCATCAATTATTCTTAAACGCCTTTTTGGAGATAAAAAACAGGACCTAAACCCTGAAAAGCGATGAATGAGCCACCTCAATCGTTGCACACCAAAGAGTTGCCGTGGCCAACCCACGGTGTGATGACAACTGCTGACACGATTACCGGACCGCCAGCGCGAGGTTTTTGAATTGCGCGCCTCGGATGAACTTTCCTTTCGGCAGATCGCGGCTCAGATGAACCTTACAGAAACGAATTGCCGGTCCATTTATCACCGCGTCTGCCAACACCTGTGCAAAGAGGTAAAGGCGTATGTGAGAAACGCCATCTGAGACGGAACTTAGGTGCACACCTGCTGAAAATGCTTTCATTAAACCACAGATGCCCAGCATTCTACGGATATCCATCATGAGGGCCTAAAAATAATGTGCAACGAAATGGCCTTCTCAAACGTATATACTAGTAGAGACGGTGCTCACCCACGGGGGATTTTGCCTCACCATGACTTGCGAAACAGTACAACATGCCATCGACGAACGGCTGCCGGGCGGACCGGACGGCCGGCCTGACGACATCGCCGGACACCTGGCGGGCTGCCCGGCATGCCAGGCCCATGCGGCGGGCTCGGCCAGTATCGGCCGCGCCCTGGCGCAGTGCCACGCACGGGCCGCAGCGCTGCCAGAGGCGGACCTGATCGCCGCGCGCGAACGGATCGCCGAGGCCGTCGCCTTGCGTCGTCCCGCTGCGCCCGTGCAACGCCGGCCGGGCTTCCTCACCGTGGCCGATCCGCTCCTCGTCTGGGGCACGGGGCTGGCGGTGCTCCTGTTCGTGGCCTTCGTCGGCGTGCTCACCTGGCCCCGAGCAACCCGCGAGGCGCAGCCCCGCAACGTCGCGGTACAACCGGAACGTGCCCCTGAACCCCTAATCCTGACTCCTGAACCTGTATCGACAAAGCTTGCGACAAAGCTCGTGACAAAGATTGAGGAACCCCTAACCCTGACTCCTGAACCTGTATCGACAAAGCTCGCGACAAAGCTCGCGACAAAGATTGAAGAGCCCGAACTCACCGGACTGCCCGCCTTCTGGGCGGAATACGAGGCGCTCAAGGCTTCGTCCAAGGGGATCAGCCCGGGCTTCCTT
>JAAYCU010000349.1 GCA_012729595.1 Phycisphaerales bacterium | reverse complement strand
GGGGAAATCGTCACCTCATTATACGCCGCTGCAAGTGTCATCTGGGAAATCCGGGATTGGAGACTCTTTTACCCAACACGTGGGATGGTAATCCCAATACACGGCGATTGAGATTAGGAGTCTCGAAGGAGCAACAGAGCGAGGATAACGAAGACGAGGGTACCCTTGAAGCCATGCGCGTTCTTCTGATTCAACCACCATACGATCTGTTTGACGACGATCCACGGCAGGCCATGCCGCCGCTGGGGTTGGCTTACATCGCCGCCGTGTTGGAGAGGTCAGGCCACGAGGTCAAAATCATCGACTGCGTGGCCGAGGATTTTGATCGTCTTACGCCGATGCCCGACGGCCGCCGCCGACATGGACTGGATGGAGCGGACTTGATTAGGGCCGTGGCGGCTTTCGATCCGCGGGTCGTAGGAGTAAGTTGTCTTTTTTCCGCGCAAGCACCGGCGGCCCATCAGGTTTGTGCCCAGCTAAAACAGTTGGATACACAAATAATTACGATCATGGGCGGGGCGCATCCCTCGGCCGCCCCGGAAAGCGTGCTGGCCGATCCGTTTGTGGACTACGTCGTGCTTGGCGAGGGCGAGCAGACCATGCTCGAGCTGGTTCAAGCATTGGATGCCGGATGCCCGCTCCCCAACGATCCCGCGGGGTTGGCTTGGCGCCAGGATGGGGTGGTTACTGTTCGGTCGCGTGGCGTATATTGGCCGGAACTGGACACGCTTCCGCTGCCAGCAAGACACCTGTTGCCTATGGCTCGCTATTTCGAATACCGCGCGCCGCACGGCGGGCGGGTCAAACGCCACCCATGCACAAACATGATTACCTCGCGCGGCTGCCCGGCCCGATGCTCGTTTTGCAGCATTCACACGGTCTGGGGACGCAGATACCGCGCCCATAGCGCAGCCCGGGTCATAGAGGAAATTGAGCACCTTATGACCCGTTATGACGTGCGCGAAATTCAGTTCGAGGACGACAACCTTACTCTGCACAAAACACGTTTTGTGGAGATATGTCAAACGCTCATCGAACGCCGGATCGATTTGACCTGGACTACGCCCAACGGGGTGGCTATGTGGGCCCTGGATGAGCAGATGCTCGAATTGATGCGCCGGGCGGGTTGCCATCATATCGCCCTGGCGGTGGAGTCCGGTGTCCCGCGGGTTCTGGGGCAAATTATCAAAAAGCCGCTGGATCTTGCCCGTGTACCGTCGTTGATTAAAGCCTGTCGCCGGTTGGGCATGGGCGTGTCGGTGTTCTTTGTCGTGGGTTTCCCTGGTGAGACGAAAGATGAAATCCGCCAAACCATTGATTATGCAATTAACTTAGAGGCCGATCAGGTAAATTTCTTTACCGCTACTCCGTATCCGGGCACCGAGCTTTATCGGCAATGCGTGGACGAGCGGTTGATTGCCATGCCGATCGATTATACGACGCTTCGCGTGGGGCGGCCGGTCATCAGCACCCCTGACTGGACTTCCGACGAGCTGGCCGAACTGGTCCGCGCCGCGCAAGCCCGGTTCTACCGCCGCGTCCTGACCCGTCGGCCGCTTCATTTTGTCTCCCTGGCCTTGAACCACTTCGTTCGCGAGCCGGTTGCCACTATGCGCAAACTACGTAATACTTTTCTCCCTCGCCTTATCGAAGCGGCCCCCGGTCCTGAATATTGATAGTCCCCGATTGTAGTCGCCACGTATCTCGGTAACGTAGCAATTCTGTCGCGTATACGCATACTCATGGTGTGCTGCTGTGGTCAGATATTTGGGAACACAATGTCTTGGTGTAAGAACCGGCTACATCATCCGAGTTTTGGAGCCGGTTGCGTTGTAGTCCCTATATCTGTGAACCCGGAGGGGGTTGAGCCATGCCGAAGCAGCCAACCCTGTCGGCGAGAGAGGGCGAAAGCGGCTTGGATTGGTTCTGTTGAAGTCCTCCAGG
>JAAYCU010000348.1 GCA_012729595.1 Phycisphaerales bacterium | reverse complement strand
TGTCGGTAAAAGCCCTGATGGGCGAACTCACCGGCAGGGAGCCCTCTTCCGTTACTGAATAATCAACCGTCCTTGTCATGATCCATCTTTCCCGCGACATGGCAAGGTCAGCAAGGAATGACATATCCGGGATTATAGCTATCCCCAGCGTTTTACTTCCAGCGTATTCCGCTGCCGATACGAAACGAGCGTCGTAGCGTTGTGTCGCAATGAAATGGGGTAAAATCCTTTACAAATCCTCGTTACTTCAAGAGGAGCGTGATCCTTGTTATTCCACCGGGGAGCCATTTTGTCGTAAACCCGAGCTTTCTGCAAAGCCCCAGCATTTTTTCGTTATCCGTCAGCACGTCGCCGTATATCTCGTGCAAACCTTTCCATCTGCCTATTTTGATGACCATCTCCATAAGCTTCCGTCCGATACCTTTCCTTTGAAACCTGTCGTGGACAAGCGCTGCAATTTCGCCGGAGTTAAAATCAGGGTTCAGGATAAGTCGTGCAACACCGATTATTTTTCTTTCCCCGTTTTCTTTGATTTCGGCAACCATGGCGATGTGCCTGTCGTAGTCAATATTGCAAAACATGACAAGCCACTCGTGGGTTATGTTGTTAAAAGCGGAAAAAAATCTTGTTCTCTGGGACTCTTGGGATAGGGTCGAGAGAAACTCGCGCTCCAACGGTTCGTCTTCAGGCCTGATGGGTCGCACCACCACCTCCGTGCCATCCAATAATTTCCACGGCATTATAAACCTTGTCGGGTACGGGGTGATCACTAAATGTGGATAGGGGTAGGTAGATTCGGTATAATCCTTATCAAGAACGATTCTTGCATCAAGGGCCCAAAGCTTGCCTCCCGATATGGCCAGTGGGTTTATATCGATTTCCGCTATTTCCGGGAAGTCCACGATAAGGTAGGAGAAGTTGACAAGTGCCGTTTCCAGTTCATCGAGGTTGGCCGGCGGCTTGCCGCGCCGGCCCTGAATGAGCTTGTATGCCTTTGCTTCTTCCATCAGCCTTTTTGCCAGTGTCCGGTTCAATGGAGGCAGACCGATCGAAAAATCCTTGATAAGCTCTGCCGTTATTCCTCCCATTCCAAAGAGAATGACGGAACCAAAATCTCTGTCCTTTTTTGAGCCAAGAATGAGTTCGTAATCTATGTCTTCAATCATCTTCTGAACGGTGATGCCCTCTATCACCGCCTTTGGAGAACACTCTTTAACTGCGGCCGCCATGATCCCGTAGGCCTGCTTTAACTGTTCGTCTGAATGAATTCCCACCACACCGGCCACATCGCTGTTGTGGGTGACATCCGGTGAGACAATCTTGATGGCCACGGGATACCCGATCTCGCGGACAACGGCCAAGGCCTCTTCGACATAGTGGGTGATAGAAGGGATAGCAGCGGGAATGCCGTAGGCTGCGAGGAATTTTTTTGATTCATCTTCATCGAGAAGGGTTCTTCCTTCCCTGACGGCCCTCTTAATGAGATATTTCAGGCGTTCTTTTTCCATCATAATTCTCTTAAGGAAATCTTGCTGGTCCTCTCGATGCGCTTCCTGAACCGGCAACTCAGCCGGGGTCTCATACAGCAGCTTGAGATTCCTTTTATACCTGTACATATTGATATATGCCCTCACTGCCTCTTCCGGGGTGTCGTAGTTCGGAATATCATTCTGTGCAAGCATTTCCTGTGCGGCACGTATCTCTTTTGCCCCCATCCAGACGGTAATGATCGGCTTCCACGTTTTTTTGGCATTGTCAATGACGATCCGGGCGACTCTATCCGACGACGCAGTATTCATCGGAACGCAGATAACCAGGACCCCATCTATTCCGGAATCATCCAAACATACGTCGATTGCCCCTGCATATCCGGCAGTATCCGCATCACCAAGGACATCAATGGGATTGCCTTTGCTCCAAAAAGGCGGCAAGAGCTGATTGAGCTGCTGCACGCTTTTGTTGGAAAGCGTGGCAAGCTCTCCCCCGAGATCGATAAGGGCATCGGCAGCCATAACACCCGGACCACCAGCGGCCGTGACTATCGCGAGTTTTGGCCCCCTGGGCAGTTTTCGGGAATTGAGAACCTCTGCGGCATCAAAGAGGTCTGCAATCTCCTTTACCCGCACCACGCCTACCCGCTTAAAGGCTGCTTCATAGATTGCGTCGTCACCGGCCATGGCGCCTGTGTGGGACCGCGCTGCCTTCGCACTTGCGGTAAATCTTCCCGGTTTGAGGATCACAATGGGTTTACGCACGGCAAAAGCCCTTGCGGCGCTCATGAACTTCTTGGCATTGCCCACACCTTCCATGCAAAGCAAGATGCTTCTCGTATCCTTATCGTCTCCGAGGAAATCTATGAGGTCCCCGAAGTCCACATCGATCATCGAGCCGAGCGAGGCAAACATGCTGAATCCGACATGCTCGGCAACTGCCCAGTCAAGTATTGCACCACCCAACGCACCACCCTGGGATATGAAAGCGATGTTTCCGGATGGGGGGCCGGTTCTCATGAATGTTGCATTCAGGCCGGCATTCGGCCTCACAAAGCCCAGGCAATTCGGCCCAAGAATGCGCATGCCGTATTTCTTCCTCGCGGCCATTACTCTTTGCTCCAGCAATCTCCCTTCCTCGCCGATCTCTTTAAAGCCGGCAGAGATAATGACTGCACCGTCGATACCCGCCCGGCCGCATTCTTCAACAATTTCGGGAACCGCCCTTGCCGGTGTTGCAATAACGGCAAGATTGATGTGACCGGCAATGCTCGTAATACTCTCAAAGCATTCAAGGCCCAGCAAGGTTTTTTTATTCGGATTTACCGGGAAGATCTCTTTGTTTTTTGCCTGGAGCAGGTTCGTGAGAATGATTTTCCCGACCGAGCCCTCTTTATCGCTTGCACCTATTAACGCTATGCTGCCCGGATTGAACAGACTGTTCAGATTGCCCATTTCATGCCCCCGAAGAAGGAAGAATTAAAACAACAATAAGTATGCAATGCCTTCCTGTAAACAGAAAAACCTGCGACAAAACTCCTTGGAGAGTTTCTGGAGGAGGGCCGCAATATCCGCTCTAATCAACGGGTGTTGCATTATGGTTCCATAATAACGTTATAGCCGTGATGATTGTATTATAATGTATATTGTTGAATTTTGTGCCTGTTGCGTCTACCTGGTTATACTGACACAGGGAGGAGAAATTGTTTGCACTGTCCTTCGAGAGTATCAAAGCATTTAAGTCGTTAAGAGTAAAACCTCGAAGTATCTTGGCCGGAGCGCTTGTTACCGTCCTGGTGGGGTGTTCGCTTGCTCCCTCATATAAACGGCCCGCCCTACCCACGGCAGCGGTCTATCCGGACGCAAATGGTGCAATGGCGGTGGCAGGTCTGGATGTCAGGCGCCTTGGCTGGCGTGAATTTTTCACAGACGCGAGGCTGCAGGAGCTGATCGCTCAGGCCCTTGAGAACAACCGCGATCTACGGATCGCGATACAGCGGGTGAAAGAGGCCCGTGCCCTCTATCGCATCCGGCGTGCCGACTTGGTACCCAACATCAGCGCCGACGGCGTAGGCAGCCGCTCTCGGGTGCCAAGCGATTTGTCGATAACCGGGAGTGCGGTAACTTCAGGACAGTACCAGGCCGACGTGGGTCTCAATACTTGGGAGCTCGATTTCTGGGGTCGGGTACGTAATCTCGCCGCAGCTGCACTGGAATCCTACCTCGCAACCGAGGAAGCGCAACGCGCCGCCATCATTAGCCTCGTAGGGCAGGTTGCCAATACGTATCTTCTTGAACGGGAGCTGGACGAACTTCTGGAGATCGCACAGTATACAATTGGCATCCGGGAGGAATCCTATCGCATCGCGAGGAGACGATACGAGGTGGGGTTTGCGTCCAAGCTGGATGCAGTTCAGGCTGAAGCGCAGTTGAATCAGGCGCGGGCTGATCAGGCGGTATTGCATCGCCGGAGGGATCTGAATCACAACGCGTTGACGCTTCTTGTGGGTGCCTCAACCGTCGCTGAGGCCAAGCCGCTATCCCGAATCGAACCAGGCTTTGTGCAGGAGATTTTCGTCGGACTACCTTCTGATTTGCTGATGAATCGTCCGGATGTACTTGCTGCTGAGCACCAGCTGAAGGCGGCCAACGCCAATATCGGCGCCGCCAGAGCGGCCTTTTTCCCGCGCATTGCGTTGACCGGCGCCTTCGGCACTGCCAGCGCCGAACTGAGTGGTCTGTTGGGTGCTGGCAGCAGAGCCTGGAATTTTGCCCCGAGTATAACGCTGCCGATTTTCGAAGGTGGTCGCAATCTGGCTAATCTCGATGTGGCGGAGGCACGCCGCAATCAGGCTGTAGCCGACTACGAACGAACGATTCAGACGGCTTTTCGCGAGGTAGCCGATGCTCTCGCCGAGCGTCGTTGGCTTGCTGTGCAGGTCGTGGATCAGCAGGCAACCCTGGCGGCCCAAACAGAACGGGCACGTTTGGCTGGCTTGCGGTATCAAAGCGGCGCAGTGCCGTATCTCGAGGTACTCGATGCTGAACGGGACCGATTCGTGGCCGAACAAGCACTGGTGCAGGCACGACGGGCACTTCTGTCCAGCGGTGTTGGCCTCTATGCGGCCTTAGGCGGCGGAATAACGCGTGAGGCACAATAACCAAGCGAAATAAAGGGTATTTGAAAATCGAATGGAAGGAGACCATGACTAAAGAACAAAAAAAATGGTCGTTTATAGTCCTGGGAATATTGGTTCTTGGTTTTTTGGGTGTAACTGCCTGGCAAAGATTTTTCGGTAATGCTGAAAGCGAAGGTCTTGTCAGCGGCAATGGAAGGATTGAAGCGGTCGAGATCGACATTGCCGCCAAGACAGCCGGCCGTCTGAAGGATATACTGGTGCGGGAAGGGGAACTGGTTACTGCCGGGCAAATAGTAGCCCTGATGGATACCGAAGTCCTCGAAGCACAACATCGCCAGGCAGAAGCACAATTGAAACAGGCCCGTAGCTCGGTAGAGACAGCGCAAAGCCAACTGGCACAGCGCGAAAGCGAAAAGGCTGCAGCGAAGGCCCTGGTCGGGCAGCGCGAGGCCGAACTTGAAGTTGCCCGCAAGCGAGCAGGTCGTTCATCAACTCTGGCCGGAGAAGGTGCAACGTCGCAACAGGAGGCCGATGATGACACAGCGAGGGTCCGGAGCGCCGATGCCGCTGTTGGCGCGGCCAGTGCCCAACTGGCTGCCGCTGCCGCGACCGTCGCAACGGCCCGCGCCCAGATTTCCGGAGCACAGTCTGCCGTCGAAGCCGCACGGGCTACCGTAGAGCGAATCGAGGTAGACATAAAAGATAGTGCCCTCAAGTCTCCCCGTGATGGGCGAGTGCAATACCGTATAGCTCAACCCGGTGAGGTGCTCAGTGCCGGCGGCCGGGTCTTGAACCTGGTTGACCTGAGTGATGTCTACATGACCTTTTTCTTGCCAACGGCTGCGGCAGGCCGGGTCGCCATCGGCACCGAGGTGCGACTGATACTCGATGCCGCTCCCCAGTATGTGATTCCAGCGCACGTGTCATTCGTTGCTGATGTAGCTCAGTTCACGCCAAAAACCGTGGAAACGGCAAGCGAGCGTCAGAAGCTGATGTTTCGCATCCGGGCGCAGATTCCTGCATATCTGCTCAAAAAGCATATCACCCAGGTCAAGACCGGGCTGCCGGGGGTCGCCTATATACGGCTCAATCCGGCCGTGCAGTGGCCGGCCCGTCTGAGGGTGAAGTCAGGGTCATGAGAGAGCAGGACCGTGCAACCAGCCCGGCAACCCCTGTACCGTATGTTGCCCGTCTGCGGGGAGTAGGCTTGCGCTACGGCAAGACTATGGCACTGGATGCCGTAAGTCTGGACGTCCCCGCCGACTGCATGGTTGGTCTTATTGGTCCCGATGGCGTCGGAAAGTCCAGCCTGATGTCGTTGGTGGCAGGTGCGCGTGCAGTGCAGATAGGACGTGTGGAGGTGCTGGGTGATGACATGGCCAGTGTGCGCCACCGGAATCGAGTTTGCCCGCACATCGCCTACATGCCGCAGGGACTCGGTAAAAATCTCTATTCTACCCTCTCTGTTGAGGAAAATCTGCAGTTTTTCGGGCGTCTGTTTGGTCACGGGGTGGCCGAGCGTCGACGGCGTATCGACGAACTGACCGCCGCCACCGGTCTCCATTCCTTTCTTGACCGTCCAGCGGGCAAACTTTCCGGCGGCATGAAACAGAAACTGGGCCTGTGTTGTGCGTTGATCCACGATCCTGACCTGCTCATCCTTGATGAGCCCACCACCGGTGTCGATCCACTGGCGCGCAGCCAGTTCTGGGATCTGATCCGGCGTATCCGCAGTGAGCGTCCAGGTATGAGCGTGATCGTCGCCACTGCTTACATGGACGAAGCAGAACGTTTTGACTGGCTGGTGGCAATGGATGGGGGTCGAATTCTGTCCACCGGCACGCCGCACGAACTGCACGAACGGACCTGCACCGGATCGCTGGAAGCAGCCTTTATCGCGTTGTTACCGGAAGAGAAGAAACGCGGCCACCGAGCTGTCGTGGTTCAACCCCTCACTACCGGCGAGGAGGAAGAGATCGCCATCGAGGCCCGTGATCTGACCATGCGCTTCGGTGACTTCACGGCAGTGGATCACGTTAACTTCTGCATCCGCCGAGGCGAGATTTTTGGTTTTCTCGGTTCCAACGGTTGCGGGAAGTCCACCACAATGAAGATGCTCACCGGCCTGCTGCCGGCGACCGAGGGCCAGGCCTGGTTGTTCGGCCGCCAGGTGAACCCCCATGACATTACTACCCGCCGAAGGGTCGGTTACATGTCGCAGGCATTTTCTTTGTACCCAGAGCTCACTGTGTATCAGAACCTGGTGTTGCATGCACGCCTGTTCAGTGTGCCCGAGGAGGATATTCGGCCGCGGGTCGAGGCAATGGTGTCCCGTTTCGGACTCGGCAATGTGCTCGACACCTTGCCGGATAACCTACCGCTGGGCATCCGCCAGCGCTTATCATTAGCGGTAGCTATGGTGCATGAGCCGGAACTGCTGATCCTCGATGAACCGACTTCGGGTGTAGACCCAATCGCCCGGGACAACTTCTGGCAATTGATGATCGACCTGGCACGCAACGATCAAGTCACAATCTTCATCTCAACCCACTTCATGAACGAGGCCGAGCGCTGCGACCGCATCTCGCTGATGCACGCCGGACAAGTACTGGTCAGCGACGCCCCGACCGCCCTGGTGAGGAATCGCGGTGTAACGACGCTGGAACAGGCCTTCATCGCTTACCTGGAGGATGCCGGTGCGCAAGGTGAGCAGGCGAAAGTACCGGTGGGCACGACAATCGTCCGTTCTGCCAAAATCACCGGTACAGCTTCCGGGCTGTCAGAATCAGCGCGAAACCATCGTTTCAGTGTGGCTCGCATGTTCAGCTATACCCTTCGCGAGACGCTGGAATTGCGGCGCGACCCGGTGCGGGCGACCCTGGCGCTGCTTGGCAGCATCATTCTGATGTTCATCATAGGCTACGGCATTAACATGGACGTGGAGCATCTCGCCTTCGCAGTGCTCGATCGTGACCAAACCACGCTGAGCCAGAACTATGTTCTGAACCTCTCGGGTTCCCGCTATTTCGTCGAACGCTCACCGATCGCGGACTACGACGATCTCGATCGGCGTATGCGGAGCGGTGAGCTGTCCCTCGCCATCGAGATCCCACCTGGTTTTGCACGGAGCGTGGAACGCGGCGCGCCGGTCCAAATCGGCGCTTGGATTGATGGCGCCATGCCGTCCCGTGCCGAAACCGTGCAAGGTTACGTACAGGGCATGCACCGGGGCTGGTTGACCGATGTTGCGAAGCACCGGTTGGGCCAGGATATCTCTGTCGGGACCGCCACCATCGAGACGCGTTTTCGCTACAACCCTGACGTGAAGAGTCTGCCGGCAATGGTGCCGGCGGTGATCCCGATCCTGCTTTTGATGATTCCGGCTATGCTGACGGCGCTGTCAGTCGTGCGGGAGAAGGAGTTGGGCTCCATTATTAACCTCTATGTCACCCCGGTCACCCGAAGCGAGTTCCTTTTTGGCAAGCAATTGCCCTACATTGTCATGGCGATGATCAATTTCCTCCTGATGGCGCTGCTCGCGGTCACCGTGTTTGGTGTTCCGGTGAAGGGCAGCTTCGCTACCTTAGCACTGGCTGCGTTGATTTTCGTCCTCTTTTCCACCGGCTTCGGTCTCTTCGCTTCCACCTTCACCCACAGTCAGATCGCCGCGATGTTTGTGGCAATGATCGGCACCATCCTCCCGGCGATCCAGTTCGCCGGCCTGCTCAATCCGGTATCCTCGCTGGAAGGTGCCGGGAAATTCATCGGGCGGATATATCCGGCCACGTACTTTCTTGCCATCAGCCGAGGCGTATTCAGCAAGGCGCTGACATTATCTGACCTGCACGCTTCCTTTGGTCCGATGCTCCTGGCGGCACCGATAATTATCATTTTGTCGGTGGTCCTGCTGAAGAAACAGGGTACTTGATCATGCGCCGCGCGTCCAATATCTACCGCCTGGGTGTGAAGGAATTGTGGAGCCTGATTCGCGATCCCATGATGCTGGTGCTGATCGCCTATAGTTTTACCGCAGCGATTTACATTGCTGCCACCGCGATGCCTGAGACCCTGCATAACGCACCCGTCGCAATCGTGGATGAAGACCGATCTCCGCTGTCGGAGCGTATCGTCTCGGCCTTCTATCCCCCCCACTTCAGGGCGCCGATTATGGTATCACCAACTGAGGTTGATCGGGGCATGGATGCGGGTCGGTTCACTTTCGCCCTTGACATCCCTCCGGATTTTCAGCGCGATGTGTTGGCGGGCCGCAGCCCTGTGATGCAGCTCAATATCGATGCTACCCGGATGAGCCAGGCCTTTACGGGCAACAGCGATATCCAGCAAATCGTCTTGGGTGAGGTCAATGAATTCGGCCGGCGCTACCGCACCAGCGCCGAGTCAAAGATTGACCTTGCCTTGCGTGCGCGTTTTAACCAGAACCTCGAGCGATCCTGGTTTGGCGCACTGATGGAGATAATTAATCAAGTAACAATGCTGTCGATCATCCTGTCTGGAGCGGCCCTAATCCGCGAACGCGAGCATGGCACTGTTGAACATTTGCTGGTCATGCCGGTGACCCCTACCGAAATCATGCTCGCTAAGGTCTGGTCCATGGGGCTGGTAGTCCTGGCGGCAACGGCCTTTTCGCTGGCCTTCATCGTTCAGGGCGCGTTGCGTGTGCCGGTCGAAGGC
>JAAYCU010000347.1 GCA_012729595.1 Phycisphaerales bacterium | reverse complement strand
CGTGCTTCACCCATTGGATTCTCCTGATTTTAACGGCTTGAGGTTCATTTTCACCTGTATTCATTGGGGAAATCGTCACCTCATTATACGCCGCTGCAAGTGTCATCTGGGAAATCCGGGATAAATGTAAATCTTCAATAGAATCCAACGTCGCCGCTCTGCGCGCCTTGACACTTATTCATCACTCTTGCTGGACACCCGGCTTCGCTCCATGTCGCAATACGGAGATTTTGCATCTTGTCCGAGCGATTCCCCTTGCCTTCAGGGGCATTTGAATCGTATATCCAAAACAGAAACTATGGAGGGGACTGACATGAGAACCATTACCGGCCCCAGTGAGTTGATACGTGGCGAGATTGACTGTTTTCTTCAAGCGGCTCGGCGGCGATCCGAGTATGATCCGGTCCCGCGACGCCGAACCGACCGCCGTTACCATCGTTCCTGGCCGTTACAGGTCCGTATTGCCGGCATCGAAATATCCACTGCCTTGCATAACGCTTCCCGTAACGGGTTGGCCTTTCTGTCCGCCCGCCCCGTCAATCCGGGAACGATTATTTTTATCAACTTATTCTGCCACGACGATGATCGGCCGCGCGTCCCGGCAGTCGTGAGGCACGCCACACACAACGATCATGGCTACCTGATCGGCTGCGAATTCCTATTAGAGGACTATCTATGCTCTCAGGCCGTCGGGCAATAGGGCGAATGAACCTCTCGGCAATAACGTCCGGGGAAATGCATCATAACATGTCATTTTCGAAACGGCCCGGTGTTTTTACGCAAATCAACTCCGCCGGTGTCGCTTCATAGCAAGCATGAACCGACACAATTACGCTCGGAGTACATATATTTCTCCAGGAATGCATGAACAGCGATAAACAAAACAAGATCAGATAAGGCGATTCTGTTTTCTTGATATGCCTGCCCAAAAATGCTATCTTATGGCCCGTTGAGGGTGTGCCTTGAATCATGGGATTCCGGCCAACCGGTAGCCTGTATGATTTTGGACACACCCTTGAGTATAAATATGCCCCCATCGTCTAGTGGCCTAGGATATCAGGTTCTCATCCTGGAGACAGGGGTTCGAATCCCCTTGGGGGTGAATCGACAAACCCGCTTTTCAGCAACGAAAAGCGGGTTTCTATTTTTCTACTACACGTAAACCCAATATTGTCATAGGCTTATGAGTCAAAAACAACCTCGCCTTTCTATCGGCCCCAAATTTCTGCGCGTACAACAGACCGGCAGCGAGCAACAGAGATTACCGCGCCTCCACCGATTCAAGACGCCATGGCCCCGACCACCCTGTGAGATCCGTTCAACTTTCAGCATGACACCCCAGCTTTTCGTCGCTGGCCTGGAAGCCGAACG
This sequence comes from Phycisphaerales bacterium, assembly GCA_012729595.1. Taxonomy (GTDB): domain Bacteria; phylum Planctomycetota; class Phycisphaerae; order UBA1845; family PWPN01; genus JAAYCU01. The sequence goes on along the minus strand of JAAYCU010000347.1, from coordinate 23,669 downwards.
TTTAGATGCGTAAGGCTTCGTATTAAGTCCGGGTTTCGTACTCAGCGGGCCAATTCCGTATTGACGGCGTCGAGAAAGATCAGCTCCGAAACGCCACGACCGGCCAGCGTCACGGTCAAGCCCTCCCGCAATTCTTCGCCGGTCTTCTCGACGGTGGGGTTGGAACCGTCCGCGAATGTGACCCGGTACCGCTGGGCTGGTTCGACGCCCCGCAGCTTGATTGCCATGGTGTCGGGTCCACCAGGCTTGAACAGATACACCACCCCCTTACCGGTATCTGGATCGTAGTACTGTATGCCGTCCCAGTCCTGCCCGTTGGGACGCGGCAATATGTGATACAGATCGGCCGTACGGACCAACGGCCGGATTCGCTCCTTGTAGAGAGTAACCGACTCGCGGACCACCGCCTTCTCCTCGTCGGTCCATGGCGCGCTTCCGTTACGCCCACCAGGAGAGTCAAGGAACCACTCGGGCGCGCCCAGCGAGGCGGAACGGAAGGCGAATTTCATTCCCGCCGGCCCCTGGGGACGAAACTCGCCTTTGGTGCTGCCTACGCAACCCATTAATTGCGCGGGCGGATAGATGAATGAGGCATCATAGAACGCCTGCCGGACGTGATGCTCGTCGTAGGTATCGGTGAGGAATATCTTGACGCTACGCTTCATTGAACCTAAATCCTTGAGCCGGCCGCCACAAACGCAGTTCTCGTACTCAAAGTTGGGCAACTCCCGGTAGAGCTGGTCAAGCAAGCCATAGAAACCCTGATACTCGGCATACGAGCCGCCAACGACGGGGCCGCCGGTACTGTCGGAGCGCCATATGTCGGCCTTGTGTTCCTCGTAGAGGCGTTTTATGTGGGTGATGCGTTGTGTACGGCCTTCGGGTCGCGACATCGCCTCGCCCTTGTTCCAGTACAGGCCGAATCGCAAACCGGCCTTTTGCGCATACTCGGCAGCCTTAGCCATACCCGAGGGCCAGCGCTCCGGGTGAGGCGTGGGCTCATAGGCCTCACCTTCCTGCCACCAGCCGACATCGATCATGACCTCCTCAAATCCCAGCGGCGCAATGTCGTCAATGAAAGGGTAGTACTTGGTCTCGGTACACCGCCAACTACCAGGAGCAATGCCGGTCGCGCCAAAAGCGTTCCACTGGACTTTGGGATAGGTCGGGTCGCGGCGAACGACCTCCGGCATGCTATGGGCCCACAGATACCGTCGCAGGCTGTTACCGGCATCGCTTACGTCACCCTGATAGCTACCCAACAGTGTGGGTGGCACCGAAAACATCTCGCCCGGCGCCAGCGTTACGTGAAAACCAGCAAACTCGCCACCGCGCACCCGCAGAGTATTATCCTGCATCTGCGCACACAATCGACAATAGCCCCATTCAATGCCAACGTACACGCCATGCCGGCCATCCGCATCGAAAACTGCATAAGGCACGAATTCGCCGTCCGGATTTGTGCGTACCTGCCTTTCAAAGCCCGGCTCTACCGTATGTCGATACACTCCCGTAACGTCAGGAGTCTGGCCGCTGGTGTGGAAGGTCCACATCATCAACGGCCCCTTGGCCGCCAGGCTCAGATCTACCCACGGGCTCTCGTTCAGGACAACGGATTTATCAGAAAGGTTGACGATGTCCATCGTGTGCCGTACGGGACCGCGCCCCGGCGGCGCCCACCAGACCGAGGTCAATTCCAGCTCCGGGGCGGCGCTGACATAACGCAGGGTCACGGTTCCGTCCCGGCGAGCCCCATCCTTGAAGGTCCAGTCAAACGGAGGTAAGACGATCACTGACGGCTCCTTGGTCCAGTTCCAACCTGTCGCCGGGTTGCTCAACTCACACACGCAGAGCTGGCCGGTGGCCGTAGCGCCGACGGTCAATTTCGTATCAGCGGTGGAGATGGTCCAATCTTTCAGAAGCGGACCGGCCTTGATGATAGGTAATACGTCCATGACTGGCCCTCTCGATACCGAGAGAAAAGTCCATGGCCCATGCGGGTTGTCGGCCAGAATATTGCCGGATACTTCGCGCCCCAAGTTCCACTGCTTGCCATCGGGGCCGGTAATGACCAGTTCCACCAGAGTGCTGTCGCACCGGTTGTCATTCCGAGAACCAATCCGCAGGTACAGCCCATGGCCAGCGCGGACCGTGATCGGCTCGGGGGTTTGGTAGTCGGCGGAACAGCCACGGTCAACTAGGCCCTGCGCAATTGTACGCTGCTCCTTTTCGTCGACCTGGCTCAACATCCACTCCACACCGTTGCCACCTCTGGAATGAGCGTCGGCCAAGCGTAACGTCACCGAAACCGTGTCGTTGATCGGACTGCGCCAACCAAGCAGCACATCCCGTTCGGCCCCCGGATGGACGCAGACGCCGCCCGCGGGCAACTCGATTGTGTTCTTGATAACCTGTACCGATAAGTCACCACCATTAGCGATGACGAACGGCGTACTCCAACTGCCCCAACCGGCACAACCCCCGTCAGGCGTAGTGAATCGAGCCTGTAGCAATTGCCCCGGCAACGCATGTGTTATCGCGGGACCATCCGCAACTTGGGCCACGGCCTCTACCACCGTCAAGCCGACACACAACAGCAACGCCACCAACTTCCATACAGGCACACGTATCGCATACAAATAGTGTCTCAATTATCCACCTCGCGCGTCTCCAGATCAGCAGATCACAACGTACACAGCAGACCATAAAGCGAAACAGAGGTACCCGCATCACCGCCCTTCTTTGGGCAAGATAGCGCCAACCGTCCAGCCCGATGCGTACAACTACCCGCGTAAGACTGAATGTCAATATACTAGGTGCGTCCCAGTATAATTATATATCCAGCATCGATTATAATGTAGTGTCCTCCGTATTTCACGGGGTTTGCGATTATTGAGCAAATGCTTAACAATAGGGTAACCTCGGCCAGAGCCCAGAGGTCGAATTAACCAACCATACCGTTGCCCGCATTGCGATTATAATGCGGCGGGATATATTGCAGCGTTTGGAGTATGTCGGGAGTCCAACGCCGGACCGGCTGACGTAACATGCCGGAACGCCTCGAACGACCGGTACTTTCCCAGGAGGTTGACGCATGTTCATGAGAATACTATGCGCCATAATGACAATAACGCTTTGGGGGCTCGACACAGCCCTCTCTTCCGGATCGCCGGCGACCGCCCCGGCGGCCACGAATAGCGCCCCGTCTATGCCGCAGACTGATACCGCGGAAGAAAAGATTCCGCCCCCCTTGCAGGGAGAGGTGGAGAACGCCTCGGTGACCGAGGGGCAGGTATCCGTCGACGGGCAAATGATTGCGTACCGTGCGACCGCGGCCAATATGCCCATGAAGGACGAGGACGGTAAACTCAAGGCCACCGTTTTCTTCACGGCCTATGAACGGCTCGGCGCCGTTCCCGAGGGGTCGGAAAAACCCGAACGACTGGCGGCCGACCCGCACCATCGCCCGATCACTTTCGTATTCAACGGCGGTCCCGGGGCGGCCTCGGTATGGCTGCATCTGGGAACAGCCGGTCCGCGACGGATCGAACTCAAGAAAAACGGGGAAGCGCCCGGACCGCCCTATCGCCTGATCGAAAACACGCATACCTGGCTCGACGTGACCGATCTGGTGTTCATCGATCCGGTCGGTACGGGTTACAGCCGACCGGCCGAGGGCCAGAAAGGCTCGGAATTCTACGGCGTGCAGGAGGATATCCGATGGGTGGCCGACTTCATTCGGCTCTACATCACCAAATACGAGCGCTGGGCCTCGCCGATGTTCCTGGCCGGCGAAAGCTACGGCACCACCCGGGCGGCGGGCCTGTCGGAATATCTGCTGGACCGCTATGGGATTGCCCTGAACGGTATCGTCTTTATCTCCACCGTGCTCGATTTTCAAACGCTTCGGCCGGGCGCGGCCAACGATCTGCCTTACCCGCTGTATTTGCCGACCTATGCGGCCACCGCCTGGCACCATGGCAAGCTCGCTCCGGAACTGCAGGCCGACCTCCAGAAGACCCTTACCCAGGCCGAGCAATGGGCGATCAATACGTATCTGGTGGCCTTGACCAAGGGCGACGCCCTGGCCCCTGACCGGCGCAGACAGGTGGTCCGCATGCTGGCCCGGTTTACCGCCCTGCCGGCGAGCGTGATCGAAAAGTGCAATCTGCGGATTCCGCCGCACGTGTTCCAGAAATATCTGCTCGCCGGCGAAACGCAAATCGTCGGCCGCTTCGACTCGCGGATCGTCGGCTTCGATCCCGAACCGATGCGTCCCTGGCCGAGCTACGATCCCAGCCTCTCGCAGTATCTGCCGGTGTACAGCGCGACTTTTAACGACTACGCGCGGCGAACGCTCAAATACGACAGCTTGTTGCCTTACGAAGTCCTCTCGGACAAGGTGCGGCCGTGGAATTTCGGCGAGGACGGGCAGGGGTATCTGTCGGTGGCGGACAATCTGCGATCGGCGATGGTCAAGAACCCGTCGCTCAAGGCCCTGTTCGCCAGCGGATATTTTGATCTGGCCACCCCCTACTTCGCCACCGACTTCACCATCAATCGGCTTAACTTGAGTGATGACCTGCGGGCGAACATCCGGCACACCTATTACCAGGGCGGGCACATGATGTATCATGTCGCCTCCGAACTGGCCGCGTTCAAGGCTGACCTGGCCGATTTTATCCGCGAGGCCCTGCCGAAACCGTGACCGGGCGGTTGTGGTATAATGGGTACGCCTCGTTTGTTTGAGTTGGGAACGAAACCCGTGGGAATAGGATGGAGGGACGGAGAGACGGAGGGACAGAGATAGGGAGAGCCTGTATCATGCGTATCCCTTGCACGCGATTTCTCTTTCCACCTCAATCTCTCCATCTTTCCACCAAGCGGGTGTTGGGATTAATAAGGGCTATTACGGATAACGAGGAACTGCTTAACGCGAGACGACGGCTATGCCTCTTTACGAATATCAAGCACAGGATCCGGATCGCGGCTGCCCGCACTGTCGCGACCGTTTCGAGGTTCGGCAGTCCATGCAGGACGAGCCGCTGACAACCTGTCCCCGCTGCGACCAACCCGTCCACCGGCTGATTTCGCTCTGCGCGGTCACGACCACCCAATCGTCGAAATCGATGCTCAGCGACAAGAACCTCAAGGAAAAAGGATTCCACAAACTGGTCAACGAAGGCGGCGGAAAATTCCGCATGACGGTGTGAACGTCTGTCGGCTGACTACCTATGGTCGGGCATCGGGGCGGTGGTCGAAACGCTGCTATTCGCGACGCTAACGAGATGTGATAATCCAACCGTTTACCATAATCAGCGAGTTGGGCCGGCCAGGGAAACCGGGCGTTCGTCGGGGTGTTTACGGGTTTCGGCCAGCGCGGGCGAGGTCAGGGCGGCCGCCGGGCCGGTTTGCGGGTCGAAGAAATTGGTAATCAGACTGAGGTAGTACTGCCGGGCGTAGCCGGCGAAACCGACGTGCCCGCCGCTGGGCAGAACGACGGCGGCGACTTTGGGGTTCTGAACGCCGGCCACCATATCGGCGACATCCTGGACGGGTACCAGCGGATCGTCCGCCCCATGTACGATCAGAACCGGCATGCGGGCCCGGTCGAGCTTATCGCCGGCCGGCTCACCGTGGTAAGGCATCAGCCGCAGGAACGGATAGCTTTCCCTGTCCGCGTTGGGCAAATCGAGGTTGTAGCCCTCGTATTCCAGCCGCACCAGCCGGCGGAGATTGCCGTCGGGGTCGGGATAGCCTTTGCGTACCATGCGATCCCGCACCGTGTCCTGAATCGCGGCGAAAATCGGGTGGGCGATCCGGGAGCGCGGCCGATCCAGTTCGTCCATCAAATCCTCCCAGCGGACCACGGGCGAAAAAGCGATGACTCCCGCGGAAAACCGCCGCCGCTCGGGATTGTAGGTCGGCAGATAAGGCAGCAAAGCCTTGGAAATCAACCCATCATCGGCCCGCCGCCCGTCGAACCAAGCGCTGAGCAAAGCGATGTTAGCGTTCCAGCAATAAGCGATCAGACCGGTACGCCGGATATGAGGCTGGGCCTCCAGCCAGTCGCAGACCTGCATCAGATCGTCGGTCTCGACCACGCCGAAGCAATGGTACATCCGCGGATAGCGGCGTTCGGTCTGGCCGTGCCCGCGCACCTCGAGATGCAAAACGTGGAAACCCGACTCGCGCAAGGGGATGGCCAGGTCGACGCTGCGCTTGACCCCATGATCGCCGAACATGCCCGGCAGGATCACGATGCAGTCGGCGTCGATGATGTTCCCCTGCTCGTCGCGGGCGTAACCGATCCGCCCGGAAAGGGCCAGCTCTTCGTCGATTACCAGACTGATCGGAATCCAGATATCCTCGAAACCGGGCCAGGGCGGAGCCTGACGTTCGACGTAATAATCGCGGCTGGCGGCCTGTCCGGAATAGAGCAGACCCCGGAAGTTCTTGATGATACTTTGCAGACTTCTCCGCTCGATACCGAAGTGGCCGAATACATCGGCGGCCTGCCCGTCGCCGTTACTGAGTTGCTCGGTCAGAAGAGGCTCGGCCGAGGCCGTCGGCAGTAATGGAGCCAATTGCTCATGGGTTCGTCGGAGCCATTCACGGGTCGATACGCCGTCGGCCTCGCCACGGTCGCCGGGGGCCAGACGAACCGCCTCCTGAGGATCCAGCCGGACGGAACGTTCCGAGAAACAACCCAGGTTCAAGCTCATGACCAGTACCCAAGTCCCGACGATCCCGGTTGTGCGCTCGGTGCGTCGGTTTAATGGACGATACACACCAACAGCCTCCATCGACGGTCTGCCATCGGTCCCTATGATACGGATGCTTATAGGATTACGTCAAATGTGTTGAGTGGTTCGGTTCGGTTTTTGGACGCCCCGATTCGCAGACCCGCGGCCTATTCGTCAAGCAGATTCACGAACCCAGCAGATAGGTGGCGTTGTCCGTGACCGCATGAACTCCAACGACCGCCCCATCGCGGATCACGAATTCACTCAGTCCGAAGTTCGTGCATGGATTCCCCCAGTCAAACGTATACCCGAGGCGGGTCCAGGGATATCCATCAGGTCCATAGGAGGTCGATACCAGAAAGTTGAACCACGAGACGTATTCGTCCGCCACGGTGAGATATCCGCCGCCCTGAGGCCAATCCAGCCCCGCTTCCCGATCGGTAATCTCCGGATCGGGGCTTGGACGAAACAGGTCGGCCGGCGTTACCCAGAGTTCGACGAAGCGATCCTTCAAATCATCGCCGGGCAAGCCTAATAACTGGCGTATGCGCAGTTCCCGATCCGTCAGGGAACTCGTTTCACCGGCACTGAATTCCCGGAGTTCCGGGACAACCGTCACCCAGACCTCGCGACTCAAGGTAACGTCTTGGCCGACCCACTCATCGTAGCCGTCCCAGGATGTCCAAGTGACCACCAGAACCCGGCGAGCGTCCGGGCTTGCATCCCAGATCAGATTCGGATTGTATTCGTTGATCGCCGTCAAATCGCGCGAGATCGATTCCGGATCGGCCTTAGCCGCCTCCTGTATCGCGGCCAGGTAATGCTCTTCCAGATCGTCCTTCACGCTGGCACATGGATCGACCGGTTCGGGGCAACCGGCCACCAGCGCGACGAGCAAAAGCGGTACTAGACTCCCGAGGTTCAACCGCAAAGGCCGGTAACGATTCATAACGACCGCTCCTGTGTCCAAACTCAAAAGACCCCCTGATTGGCGTATACATCGGCCGTTACGGGATACCGATTTATTCACCGTCGATTCTCTCGATGAATATCGCGCGACGGCATCTCCGGGACAGGTTCCGATATTACCATGCTCCTCAGATGTCACGATGGCCCCATTGATGCGGATAGCATTCTGGAATGCTTCGTTCACGGATTCGCCTTACTCCGGAAAAGCTGGTTACAAATCACAGACGATTCCTTATACTTCCGTGCATGATTCAGGTGTGCCGGCTAGCGAAGCGCTTCGGCGGTCTGACCGCGGTGGACGGGATCGATTTCGAGATCCCACCGGGGCAGACTTTCGGCCTGCTTGGACCGAACGGAGCGGGCAAGACGACCACGATCCACATGCTGGTCGGCCTGCTTCGTCCGGACGGCGGCGAGATCTGCATTCAGGGCGATTCGGACCCCACCCGTCCGGCCGTGCGGCAACACATGGGGGTCGCTCCGCAGGCCCTGTCGCTTTACGAGGATCTGACGGCCACGGAGAACTTGGCCTTTTTCGCCCGGCTGTACGGTTTGCGGGGGCGGCGGCTGCGGGAGCGGGTAGCGATCGCATTGCGGCGGGCCGGGCTGTTCGAACGCCGGCGGGACCGGGTCAAGACCTTTTCGGGAGGAATGAAACGGCGGCTGCATCTGGCCTGTGCCCTGGTGCATGAGCCGTCGGTGTTGCTGCTCGACGAGCCGACCATCGGCGTCGATCCGCAGGCCCGGCATCATATCCTGGCAGACATCGAGGCCCTCAAGCAGGAGGGTTGCACGATCCTTTTCACCACCCATTACATGGAAGAGGCCCAACGGCTGTGCGATCGGGTGGCCATCATGGATCATGGGCGTATTCTGGTCATGGATACGGTACCGAACATCCTGGCCCAACACGGCGGCCGGGCGGTCGTGCGGGCGGAGCTGGATCACCCCCCTACCGACCCGGACTCGCTCCCCGGACATGTCGAGGGCGACTCCGTCATCGTCGAAACCGATCGGCCTTTCGAGGCGGTCAAGCAACTGGCCGCCGCCGGCGTTTCGATTCGTAACCTGTCGCTGCACCAGCCGGATCTGGAAACGGTGTTTCTCAAACTCACCGGGCGGAGGCTGCGCGACTGATGCGGACGATCTTCATCATCGCGGGCAAGGATCTACTCTTGCGGCGGCGCGACCGCCTGGGTTTCTTCTGGTGGATGGTCGGGTTCCCCCTGATTATCGCGGTGTTGATCGGTACGATCTTCGCCGGCGTGCTGGAAGGCCCGGCCGACCCGATGGCCGTGGCCGTCGTGGATGAAGACTCCTCGGCGTCGTCCAAGGCTTTCCTACAAACGTTACGCGAGTCGGAGGGGCTTTTGATCCGGGAGTTGTCCCTGGCCGACGCCCGGCAGGCGGTCCGACAGGGGCGATTGGGCGGCTTTATCGTGCTGCGTAAGAACTTCGTTTGTTCTCCGGCGATTCTGTGGGGCGAGCCGTTGCCCCTGGCCATCGGGATGGACCCCTCCCGGGCCGCCGAGTCGGCTTATCTGCGGGCGATGGTACAACAGGCGGTCATCCGGCATTTGCGTGACCAGTGGGTCGTGGATTCGGCCGGGCGCGAGGGGGTGCGGCTCGGCGATATCGAGACGATCGCTCTCGATACCAGCTCGGCGCGGCCGCGATCTTCCTTCGAGATATGCTTCCCGCTGGGCATCCTCTGGGGTCTGATGGGTCTGGCCGCGGAGTTCGCCATGGGGATCGTGCATGAACGCGAGGCGGGCACTTGGCTGCGGCTGCGGGCCGCCCCGATCCGACGGGCGCATGTTCTGGGTGGAAACGGGGTGGCGTGTCTGGTCGCCTGCCTGGGTGTGATGGTATTCCTGCTGGTTGTCGGGCGGTTGTTCTTCGGCGTGCGCTGGCAGAGTCCGGCGGCGCTGGTGATGGCCTTGCCGTGTATCGGCCTGTTCTTCGTCGGGCTGACCATGCTGCTTTCCGTGCTGGGCCGGACGGAATCGTCGGTCGGCGGAGCGGCGTGGGCCTGCCTGCTGGTCATGGCCGTCCTGGGCGGGGGCATGGTGCCGCAGATGTTCATGCCCGAGTGGATCAACGTGGCCGGCAATCTCAGCCCGATCAAATGGGCGATCCTCGCCCTGGAGGGGGCGATCTGGCGCGGGTTCAGCGTGGCGGAGATGGTTCGTCCGTGCGGCGTGCTGCTGGCCCAGGGCCTGATTTGCGGCGCGGCGGGAGTGGCGGTTTCCTCCCGCTCGTCGCCGTAAGCTTATAACCATCGGTTGACTGGTGGTTAATGCTCAAACAAGTCAACATCCATAATTATGCGTCATACACGTATATCCCGCGTGGTGACCAGATCGTTCAGGGAGTACAACCTATGAGTATATGCTGGAATGTGGAACAAATCATGAAAATAGCCAAAGGCTATCAGTCCGCATGCGTTTTGGCCGCGGCTGCGGAACTGGATATCTTTCACATACTGCATGCCGGCGAGAGAACCGCCGCGGAAATAGCCGAAGAAATGGCCACGGATATCCGGGCCACGAAAACGTTGCTCGACTCCCTGGCAGCCATCGATCTACTAATCAAGCGCGACGACAAATTCAGCTTGGCCGACGGCGTTGCAGACGTACTTACCGCCAAGGGATCGCGCTGCATGCTGGATATGGTCCGGCATCAGGCCAACTGTCTGCGACGTTGGTCTCAACTGGCTGCGACGGTTAAAACCGGTCGACCCGCGGAATATATGCCAAGCATCCGCGGCCCCGAACAGGACCAGACCGCGTTCATTATCGCGATGGACAATCTGGCCCGCGAAACCGCTCCCCTGCTGGTCAGCGAATTCGGCGCCCAGCAAGTCAAGCACCTGCTCGATATAGGAGGCGCGTCCGGCAGTTATACCATAGCCCTCCTGAAAGCCGCCCCAGCCGCGCGAGCGACATTGTTCGATCTGCCTGAGGTAATTCCGCTGGCCCGGCAGCGTATCGTCGAGGCCGGCCTGAGCGACCGGGTTAGACTGGTCGAGGGGGATTTCTACCGGGACGAACTGCCCGCCGGCGCGGATTTAGCGTTGCTCAGCGCCATCGTGCACCAGAACTCGCGTGTACAGAATCGTGAATTATTCATCAAAATCAACGAAGCTCTCGCCGACTGCGGACAATTGATCATCCGGGATGTTATCATGGACGAGTCACGGATTCGCCCGCCAGCCGGCGCATTGTTCGCCATCAACATGCTGGTCGCCACCGAAGGGGGCGGCACTTATACCTTTGGCGAGCTGAAGGAAGATCTATCGACGGCCGGATACACGGACGTGCAACTGATCCGCCAGGACGATTGGATGAATTCGCTGATTCGGGCGGTCAAGAAAGATTCGAAGGCGTGATCGAAACTCCGCTATTCTGTGGCCGCTGCGGCGTCGAACTCCAGCCGGGATCGGGCGATTTTTTTGTTGTGCGGATCGAGGCCTTCGCTGACCCTTCCCCTCCGGACCTGTCCCTGGAGGAGTCATCGACCGATGCCAGACGAAGGCTAAAAGAGCTTGTCGCGCAACTAAACTACACCAGCGAACAGGAACTCATGGACCAGGTATACCGCCGCCTGACGATACATATGTGCAATCCATGCTATCGCATATGGATCGAAAACCCCGCCGGCGCATAGCAAAAAAACACCTTCTATCCAAACAAGCGGGATAGAAGGTGTATTAATTCGTAACTCTTGCGATGCGGAATATATCGTCTTAATTATCCACGGTCGCCGGCTTGGTAGTCGTTTTAGGCATAGCCCGCACCGCTGGACGGGTCGCCGGCTCCTTGCCTGCCGGATACTTAATGTCGGCCGCCTCGCGCAGCTCTCCCAGATACTCGGTGCCCACCTGGACGGTTTTTTGCCCTTTCATCTGCTCGCCCAGCTTATCTTTCACGTCCGCCAGCGTATTAAACTGCTTGTCGGTGACCTTGATAATGTGATAACCAAACTGAGTTTCCACCACGTCGCTTACCTGGCCGGGCTCCAGAGCAAATGCGGCCTCGGCAAACGGCTCCACCATGCCGCCCTGCCCCGGCCGGGCTCGACGCGGGAAGAAATTCAAATCTCCGCCATTTTCCTTCGACGGACAATCCGAATTCTGGCGAGCCAGTTCGGCAAAGTCCGCATCCGGCTTACGGGCCTCGACCAGTAGCTCCTCGATCCTCTTACGGGCCGCCGCTTTCTCCTCGTCCGTATTCATCTCTCGCGTAGTAATCAGAATGTGACTGGCCCGAACCTTCATGTAGTCGTATTCCTTGCTCTGCTCATATTCTTTCTCGATATCCTCATCGCTGATATCCAGGCGCTCCGGATACTTCTTCTCCATAAGTTTGGACAAGAGAATCGAGTGGACAAACAATGGATGCCGTGCCTGATCGGCTATGTACTCATCCCAGGTCTGACCACTCATCATCTTGATTTGCTGCTCGGCCTGTTCCTGGGTCATGCCGGCGCGGTCTATTTGCATGGCAATATTTTTCTTGACCTCGACGAGCATTTCCTCCGGGGTGGCTTTAACGCCGTCTTTCTCTAAGACCTGGTCCAAGAGATACAGATCTATCAGAGCACGCAAGAGATGCGGCCTCAGAGTGGCTTCCAATTGTTCGGGCGACATGCGTCGCAACTGAGGATTGCTGCGTACAAATAGGTCCTTCAGAGAGTCCAGCTCACTCTCCATGATCTCGTGCCCTTCAACGGTCACCGCCACGCTGTCCGCTGGCTTGGTATCCGCCGACGGCTGGGTCGAATCCGCTACGGGTTGCGCGGTTTGGGCATAAGTTGCTGTTGTCACCATGCAAACAAACGCCGCGATTGTCATCAGTTTATTCGAACACATAAACACCTTTCTATTGAACAATTGTCAAACGATTATCGCCGCCGGATGAACGCGCGGAAGAGAGGGAGTGTAACGAAGCAGGTGATAGAATGCAACCCGTTTACAACACAATCCAGAAAATTCAATCGGCACGATGCCTTCGCCATGAAGATTGACGTAGCAGAATTTTGGTTGTAGTAAAGCATAATCGTGACAACTACTGGCAAGGACGCTTTTTACGTTGCTGCTCAGCGGGGTATTAATGAGAATATCTGTGATTCTTTTCGATTGGGGTGGGACACTGGTGGAGGTCTCCCGTCAGGCCTTTGCCCTGCGCCAGGGCATCCTTTCCGCCGGAGTAATCCAGGACGACGAGGCAGGTAACGAGGCCGCCAACCGGCTACGAGAGGCCTTTCAAACAGCCGATGCCCGGGCCAGTAGTGGCCCACCCTGGGCTGAATTCAACATGGACGAGGTAGTGGCTGAATGGCTGTCAACGATCAACTACGATGCGGCCCCAGGCCGGCTGAAAAACATCTGCGACGGACTTCGGCAGGCATGGGTCGGCTCGCTAGACCCGTTTCCCGGTGCATTGGAGACGGTCGCTCAACTGAAAACAAGGGGCTATCGGCTCGGACTGGTCAGCAATTGCAGCGTACCGCCGCTCTATTGTCGCCAGGAGCTGGCCCGTCAGGGGTTTAGCCGACTGTTGGACTTCGCCGTTTTCTCCAGCGAGATCGGGTTTCGGAAACCCTCACCGGAAATATACCAGGAAGCCATCCGTCAGGCTTTTCCGGACGGCCGCCCGGCAGATCTCTCGAATGTGCTTTTCGTCGGAGACTCGCCCGCGTACGATGTTTCCGCCCCGGCCGCTCTGGGCATGAAAACCGCGCTGGTACGATGTCGGCATGGCATCTGGCCCGCCGCCGATTACGATGAGGCACGTCCATATCTGCACATAGACGCCGTCAGCGACCTGCCGGCCCTGTTGGATTGAATGTGCGCCGTCTCGACAATGAGTCGAACCTCGGCTTTGCCCCTTGCGAATTGCTCTCTTTCCTGCCGACCAACAAAGTCGGATTGACGCCAATAAGCCCCTTATCCTGGTCTCCAATATTTGCAGATACAGACCGATTTGTTATGGTAATACGGTCGTTCCAGTCCGATGGTGTGCTTGGCGATAGGAAAACAGCATAATGAGTCATTTCTCCATTTTCGACGGCGGTATTGTCGGCATCTACCTGCTGGCGACGATGACCGTTGGTTTGATGGTTCGTAAATATGTCGGCAAGGTGGAACATTTCATTGTGGCCGGGCGGGAGGTGAATGTTTATCTGGGTATCGCCTCGCTTGCGGCCACCGAGTTCGGAATAGTCACTTGCATGTACACCGCCCAAAATGGCTATAAATATGGTTTTGCCGGGGCCACCCCGGGAATTATCTACGCCTTGGCCATGGGTATCGTGGGATTGACAGGATTTTGCATAAAGCCCATGCGCGAGGCGGGCGTGATGACCATACCTGAACTTTTCGAGAAACAGTTCGGGCCCCGAATCCGCTGGCTGGCCGGCGTGGTCATCGTGCTTGGCGGATTACTGAACATGGGCGTGTTTCTGCGGATGGGTGGCGAGTTTCTGGTAAACGTCGCTGGGCTCAATACCGGTTATCTGGAAATCACCATGACCGGGCTGCTCCTTTTGGTGGCCGTTTATACCATATTGGGCGGAATGTTGTCCGTACTGGTGACCGATTTTCTACAATTCGTGGTCATGAGCGCGGGGTTACTAGTTGTGACCGTCCTGATTCTTAGCCAAGTGGGTTGGCAGACAATTACGGACACGGTACAGACCCATTGTGGCTCGGGAGGGTTTAACCCATTTATTCACAATGACTTGGGTTGGCCTTATATAGTATTTAATTTGCTGACCTGCACAGCGGCGGTTCTCACCTGGCAAACGATGGTCCAGAGATTGCTGGCCAGCCGCGATTCGCGAACCGCCCGCAAGGTATATACGCGTACCGGATTTTTTTTCGTCTGCCGATTTCTGCTGCCCGGCATCTGGGGAATCGCGGCCTTGGCCGTCCTGGGCCCTCAGCAAAATGATTTGCTGGCCATGCCCAAATATTTGAGTACGCATGTACCGATAGGCCTGATGGGCATTCTGATCGCGGCCATGCTGGCCGCCGACATGTCCACCAATTCCTCATACATGCTCTCCTGGGGAAGTGTTATCTACAATGACATTCTTAGGCCGATCCATCGAGGACTCTGGACCGACCGGCGCGGGTTGCTCTGCAATCGATTGATTGTCGCCGCTATCGGAATATTCCTGTTATTGTTCGGATTATGGTATCCTTTGGAAGAGGATCTATGGGTTTATCTCAATCTGACCGGGGCGATTTATTTCTCCAGTATTTCCATGCTGCTAATTGCCTGTTGTTATTGGAAACGAGCCAATAATTGGGGTGCGGCAGGAGCAATTATTTTCGGCGCGGCCATCCCGATAGCATTTCTGGTACTTCAACAAGTGCCGGCCACAAAACATTATGCCGACAGAATAGGACCATATTATTCCGGCATCGCCGCGTTTGGCATCGCCGCGTTGGCCATGATGGTCGGTTCGCTAATCAAACCACGATCGCGAACCGGCGTAATGGAAAGGTAGGATAGCACATGGATAGCCCCTGGTATGCTCACGGGTTCTGGCTGCTGCTGACGGCGGCCTGCATCGTATGGTATCTTTCCGTGACCGTATATGTTGCCATCAAGGGTTTTGATGACATTCGGGCCATGCTGACTCGTCTGAAAAATGGATCCTCCAATCACATCGATACTTCGCCAGACAACCAATGACGGTCGGTCTGGGATGCTTGCAATAGCAAGGTAGATCGAGGTAGAATCTATAACGTTCGTTCGGGAACCGTAATTTTAACAATATGCCAATCCCCTGGTTCCGTACCGGGGTGCGTTTGAACGGCGGCACTCTCTTCTCGGAATGCGGACGCCGTTGGTGTTTCCATTTGTGCGTGTTTTCGACCACGGTCGGTCCGAACATTTCGCCCTCCAGGAGGAACAATCATGAAACGCTTTTTACTATGCCTGCTGGCATTGACGTTGCTGTCCGGACAACGATGCAATAACCAGCCCCCCATTGATGGTGGACCGCAAAACGGCGGGGATCCCACGAACGGTGGAGGGGGTGGTAATGGAACCATCGACGATGGCCCGTCCGGGCCGGCCGCCGGTGGGGTGCCGGAGGAGCGTCTGCGATCCACCGATCTTGCTTACCTTGGCGCGTTTCGACTCCCCGACGATTTTAACTGGGGTGCTTTGGGCCTCTGCTATTACCCTGATGGCGATGGCGGGGCCGGCTCGCTGCTGGTGACCGGATTTCAAGCGTTATACGATTCCACTCATCCGGGCGAGGCCTGCTGGAATGCGGCATGGAACTGCCGCGCCTATTTCGGCGAGGTGCGGATTCCCGCTCCGGTCGTCCGAGCGAACTGGGAAGATCTGCCCATGGCTACCTTACGCACGGCCATGACCAGTTTCGACGGCGGCCTGGCCTCGGCCGTCCACCGCGAATGGACCTTCGTCAGCGATATTGAGTATGTGCCGCGGCAGGGTACGCAGAGCGGCGACAAGCTGTACGGTTCGCTCAACTTCTGGTACGCCGAGGGGGGCATCGGGGAGGACACCTTCCCCACCATCTGGTTCGCCAACCTCGATGGATCGCAGGCCCGGGGGATGTTCCACGTCGGCCCGGACGCGAATCCATATCACGGCCGCAAGATGGGATCCTATCTGTTCACGGTGCCCGAATGGTATGCGGAGCAGTATCTCGGCGGCCGCACCCTGGTCACCGGTCGATCGCGCGGCACCCCGCGAACCGGTTTCGATCCGGTCTCCACGGACGGCGGTTCGCAGGGCCCGACCCTGTTTGCCTTCCAGCCCTGGGATACCGACAACCCGACGGGCAACCTCGATGCTCTGCCGGTGCTGTATTATCGCGTGGCTTTTCCGGGTTGCGCGGGGCCGAACGTGGGTAGTCCCGCGGCCTGCGACTATCCCGATTTCACCATGTGCGACGACTGGACCGGCGGGGCGTTCGTCGATAACGGCGCGCGGCGGGCGGTCATGCCTCTCGGCTACAAAGGGCTGGGCGACAACTGTTACGACGAGCCGCCGGTCGAGTGCCACGATCCGTGCAGTGATGCCCACGGCTACCATTGCAACCCCTACGAGCGGCAGGTCATTTTCTACGACGTTCACGAGCTGGGAGAAAGCGCCCTCGGACGGCAGAACCCCTGGGCCGTGGTGCCTTACACGATCTGGCGGCCGACGGAGTTCTATCTCAGGGGCAATCCCTGCTATAACGCCGGGGGCATGGCCTTCGATGCGGAAGGCCGACGCCTATTCATGGTTGAGCGCGGCCTTGGCGAGGGCGAAATGAACGCCGTAGTGGTTCATGTGTGGTCGCTGTAGCCTTAGGATTGGCGAGCCGAAACACCCCCAACCCGGCGGATGACACCTGATACGACGCCGCGGCCACGCCCCCACTGGCATAACCTACCCTCGGCCCCGGTGGACGAAGGATCTCCGGCAAAGATAACATCCGAAACATGGACGTAATGTCGTGGACTTGTCCGCAACCTTGGGTTATATAAACACGCATGAGTAAGCGATCACGCAAGCGACAGGCCTCGACGGAGGAGACCGATGGGATGGATGGGGTTGTGCCCGAGATCCAGGCACCCGTAAGGCAAGAATCGGACGCACCAGAATGCCGGGCGAACGACAACGAACCGACTTTAGACCAGCCGGAACTGACCCTGGTCCATGAACAAGTCGAGGATGCAGCGTCCGATGCAGAGCCCGCCATCATGGAAGGTAATGATATCCTATCCACTGACGCCGATAACGCGACGGCCGAAGACGACCTGCCTGTCCCCAATGACGATCAACCCCAGTCATCTGACCTCGCAAATGCCCTGTCCGAGGAAACCGGCTTGGCGGACGGCGAATCCATCAACACCGCACAGGTGGTCGAAGCCCTGCTATTCGCTTCGGACAACCCGCTGACCCTGCCGAAAATCGTCTCTATTATTGGGGTAGGGTCGGCCCGTGAGATTCGCAAGCTGATCGCTACTCTTAACGAACGGTACGAACAGCAGGACGCTTCCTTCCGGATCGTGGGCATCGCCGGGGGGTACCAGATGATGACCTTGCCGGCCTTCAATACCTGGATTCGGCGGCTTAAGCAAACCCGTCAGGAATCGCGACTATCACCGCCGGCGATGGAGACCCTGGCGGTGGTCGCCTACAAGCAACCGGTCGTCCGGGCGGAAATTGAGGCTATTCGGGGGGTATCGGCCGGCGAAATGCTAAACCGCCTGCGAGAACTTGGCTTGGTTAAGATTGTCGGCCGGGCCGAGGACGTTGGACGACCAATACTCTATGGCACAACCAAACGTTTCCTGGAAGTGTTCGGGCTCTCCGGGCTGGAAGACCTGCCTGAAGTGGAGGAGTTCGGCCCACCACCGGGATGAGCCTCGTCCTTTTACCCCAAGATATCAGCGAGCGCGGAACATGCGGGTGTCCGTGCCACCAGGTCCAACGCGTACCTGTACTTTGCGGAGGCAGCGGGGGCAGCGACCGACGTAGGCCGTCGCTTCCTGATTGCGGTAAACCCGGGCATAGACATCACAACATTCAAACTGAACTCCAATCCATGGCCGCTGCACTACCGAGCCCGGGTCCAGATCAGGCGAAGTGTCATGCAAACTCCCCATGTCGAGAATATAAGCCGGTTCATCGGACATACCTTATTTATCGGCCAACTAACACGGCCGTATGAATGATAGCTTTCGGGGGAACTCGGCAGACCAATGGATAGTTCGACGGCTGGCATGTCCTTGCGAGGATCTCTATAATCACGGCCGGGAACAGGGGCGCTGGAGTCGGCCGGTGTACCGGTCGATGATGCGGCGCAACAGCACTTTTCATCTATGATTGGAGACGAATCTTGTCCGTCGAACCGGAACAACCACTACCGCCGTGCAAGGTGCTGATTGTGGACGATAACCCGCAGAACCTGGAGCTGTTGGTGGCCTACCTGGAGGATGTCCCGAACATCACCACCCTGACCGCCACTAATGGGATCGAGGCTCTGCAAGTGGTCAACGAGCAGGAACCGGACCTTCTGCTGCTGGATATCATGATGCCCAAGATGTCCGGGTTCGAGGTCTGCCGGCAACTCAAGAGCGACCCGGCCACCCGGGACATTCAGATCATCATGGTCACCGCTCTCGACGAGATCAGCGATCACGAGCGAGCCCAGGAATGCGGCACCGACGAATTTCTCACCAAACCGGTCAACCGTATCGAATTACTGACCCGGGTGCGAAGCCTGCTGCGTCTGCGACTGCTCAAACGACAAATGCAGCAACAGTACGGCGGTCGCGACGAGGACGGCCCGCAGCCGACTTCGGAGGAACCATGAAAACATGGGGTAGTATCCGAACAACCCGCCTCGCGCTTGCCGCCGTCTTGATTGGCCTGGGTACCGGAGTGAGCTTGCGCGGCGAAAACCTCCCTCTGGTCGAATCCCACCGGATCGTGGACCGCTCCGACGAGCGCGTTTCCGTGCTGAGTAACGGGTTGACCGTCATCCTCAAAACGCATCGCACCGCCCCGGTGGTCAGCGCCCAACTGTATTGCCGTACCGGCAGCGTTTACGAACAGGAGTATCTGGGCGGCGGCGTCAGCCACCTGCTCGAGCACTTGTTGCACGGATCGGCCACCCCTACGCGGAGCGAGGCCGAATCGCGCGAAATCCTCAACGCCCTCGGCGGGAATACCAACGCATACACCTCGATGGACGTGACCTGCTACTACATCAATAGCGGGCGCGAACACCTCGAGCAGGCCGTCAATCTCCTGGCCGACTGGATCACCCATCCTGCGTTTCCACAGGACGCCTTCGATCGCGAGTGGGCGGTCGTGCAACGCGAGCTGGAACGCGACCTGGATGATGCGAATCGGCAGATGTTCTACCTGATGCTGGAGACCATGTACCGGGAACATCCGGCCCGCTATCCGATCATCGGCCACCAGCCGATCGTACAGACGCTGACCAAGGAAGACATCGTCGGGTACTACCATCGGACGTACGTTCCGGACAACATGCTGCTCTGCCTCGTAGGGGATATCGATCTGGACGAGACGATAGCCGTAGCCTGTCGGGAGTTCGCGGGCTTTGCCCGCCGGCGCATGCCGACCATTACCTTGCCCATCGAGCCGGAGATGGTTACACCCCGACGCGCGGAAAAGCGGATGAAGGTCAACGCGGCCATGCTGCAACTGTGCTGGCCGACGATCCCGCTGACTCATCCGGATTTGTACGCCCTCGACCTGCTCAGCTACGTGCTGACCGAAGGGGAGAGTTCGCGATTGGCCCGGACGATCCGGGATGCGGGGTTGACCTATACGATCGACAGCATGAGCTGGACGCCGGCCTGGGGGCCGGGGGTGTTCGGCATCTCGGCCCGGCTGGATCCGGGGCGAATCGAAACCGCAGTGGCCGCGATCCATGAGCAGATAGAGGAATTGCAGCGGACGACGATCTCCCCGGAGGAGTTGGAGAAGGCCAAGAGACAGAAGGCGGCCGAGCATGTGTTCGCCTCGCAGACAGCCGAGAGTATCGCCACGATGATGGGCCGCGATTATCTGGCCACGGGTGACGCTCATTTCAGTCAGGCCTACGTGGCGAACATCCAGAAGGTGACCGCCGAGGAACTGCGGAGCATGGCCGTACGCTATCTGGTTCCGCAACGGCAGGCCACGATCACCATCCTGCCGGAGGACTCCCCCTCGACCGCTGCCGAGGGGCCGGCCGAAACCGAGGCCACATCGGCGCGAAAAATCGTGTTGGACAACGGGCTGCGTTGCCTGATCCGTCCCGATCCGACCTCGCCGGTGGTGGCGATCCAGATGTTTTCGTTCGGCGGGATACTCTGCGAGGATGAAACCACCAACGGGCTGAGTAACCTGGCCGCCCTGCTGGCTCCTCGCGGAACCAACACCCGAACCGCCCAGGAAATCGCCGATTTCTTCGATTCGCGTGGCGGGACTTTGACCGGGGCAAGCGGGAACAACACCCTTTACTTCCGGGCCGAGGTGTTGAAGGAGGATTTCGGCCCGGCCCTGGAGGTCTTCGCCGACGTGGTCGGCGATCCGACCTTTCCGGAAGAGGAGCTTCGGCAGTATCGGCTGCGGGTGCTCGATGCCATTCGGCGGATCGATGAGCAATGGCGAAGCGAGTTGTTCGCCTTCTTCGACCGGCATTTTTACGGCGACAGCCCTTACCGCTTCCACATGTTCGGTTCGGAGGCGGTGATCGAGGCGGCCAGCCGCGAGCAAATCGCGGACTTTTACCGCCGGTGGGTGAACGGACCACAGTCGGTCCTGGCCGTCTTCGGCGATGTGCAGCCGGCGGAGGCCGAAGCCCTGGTGCGTAAATGGTTCGCCGACTTGTCCGCCGAGACCGCCCCCCTGCCGACGGCCGCCGATCAGCCGGCGCGGACAGTTCCGGAGCTGTACGTAAAAGCCAAGTCGCCCGACCGCCGGGCGGCGGGCCTTCAGATTGGTTTTACGGGGATGACCATCGACAACGCCGCCGATCGGGTGGTCATGGACGTGCTGGACACGATCATCAGCGGTTATCGTTTCCCCACCGGCTGGCTCCACGAATCCCTGCGAGGGGGCGATCGCAGTTTTGTATATGAGGTCCATGCGGTCAATCGGCCAGGGGTTTTGCCGGGTTATTTCGGCATCTATGCCGCCTGTCATCCGGAGCAAGTCAATGAGGTTTACGGCATCATAACCGAGCAACTCGACAAGGCCCGGGCCGGGCAGTTTACGGAAGAGGAGCTTGAACAGGCCAAAACCATGATCGTCACCACCGAGCTGATGGAGAACCAGACGAACAGCAACCGGGCCATGCAGGCGGCGTTGAACGAGCTTTACGGCCTGGGGTACGATTATCAGGACCGGCTGGCCGAGCGGGTGCGGGCGGTGACGATGGAACAGGTCCGGCGGATCGCCGAGCGTTATCTGACCGTGCCGGTGGTGGCCGTCGTTACTCCTGAACCGGACCGGATCGACATCGGTATCAAACCGACAGTAACGGAAAGTGATTGAACCATGAGCGCCGCGAAGAACTATCTGGAGTTATCTTTACACGAATTCCTGAACGACGCGGCCGGCAAGTCGCCGACGCCGGGCGGCGGAAGCGTGGCCGCCCTGACCGGGGCCTTGGCGGTGTCGATGGCCCGGATGGTTTTGGCCTACACCGTGGGCAAACGGCGTTTCGCGGAGCATGATACGGACTTGCGTAAGGCAACCGATGAGTTCGCCCGGGCCGGTGAGATGTTCGAGCAACTGATGGCCGAGGACATGGCCGCCTACGAGCGTTTTGCCGCGGCTCAACAGTCCGAAGACGAGGAAGAGCAGCAACATGCCCTGGCCACGGCGGCGGCGGTGCCGTTGGAGATGGCGGCGGTGGCCGACGTGTTTTCCACCCGGATGAACGAGATCAAGGCCATGGTCAATCCGAACCTGTACAGCGACTTGCGGGTGGCGGCCATCCTGGCGGCGGCCGCCGCCGAGGCCGCCGCCGTTAACGTGCGGATCAACCTCAACGCCCTGCAGGACAGCACCCAGGCCGGACAACTTTGTCAACAGCTCAACGAACTCCTCCGTCGGGTCCAAACCAACCGTGAGCAAATCGTGGCCTACGAACCGAGTCGATAGAACGGCTATTTTCTCTGCCGGTATAGCGTGGGATCGACGACGTTCAGCATGGCTTGGGTATTCAGATCACCGCCCAGGAAAGCGTTGAGAGCCTGCACGGCCGGAGCGGGATTTTTGAGCATCTCGTTGTAATTGACCTCGAGAACCTGGAAATTGGGATGTTCTTCCAGATAGGCACGCACCTTCTGAAGCTGGGCCTCGAAGACCTCGACGAGCCGATCCTCCGGCAGGCTGTCGGTGGTCTTGCTATGCCGTTCGAGCATGACGTTCTGGGAGGCGACCACCTCGCGAATATTGCGTTTCATGAAAACGATGCGATATTCCCGGTCGGCCGGCAGGTCGAGCAACAGGAGGTGGACCATCTTGACCACCTTGCCAACCGCCTTAAGCAGCCAGGAAGGGTCTTGTTTGGTTTTCTTAACCGGCTCAAATTCGTAATAGCCCTTGGGGTTGTCCTCGTCGGCCTTGCGC
This sequence comes from Phycisphaerales bacterium, assembly GCA_012729595.1. Taxonomy (GTDB): domain Bacteria; phylum Planctomycetota; class Phycisphaerae; order UBA1845; family PWPN01; genus JAAYCU01. Next base: position 817 of record JAAYCU010000347.1, on the reverse strand, counting down.
AGGTTATCGGTCAGGGCAGGAATCCCGCCCTCATCGAGCATCCGCATCATCATCGAGGTACCCGTCCGCGGCAACCCTGATACGATAGTTAAATAATCCCGGCTCATAATCCTCACTCGGTAAATGATAAAGCCCGGCCCGGCCCGGCCCTCCTTCCGGCCAGACAACGCGGGGCAGGATATCAGAATCACACGGGGATGGAAAGAAAACTATCCGGCCGCACAAAATCACCCTATTACCACAAGAATGATGAACACAGAAAGGATCTGCGCCACACGGGAACGATCAGTTATGCACTATGCGGGGCCTCCATAACCTGACACCGTTTGCTCGATTTCCTAAACGGACAAGACACGACACCATACGCGACAACTCCCCCATAATCTGCTATTAAATCCTACATGGAATGATGTTACGCATTTCTAAAATCTTATACATACTTCCGGAGTTCGTGTAAGCAACCTCAAAAAAAACCGAAAACTACGCACGTCATGCCACCAGAAAAGACTGGCTTATGCCAACAACTTAATTTATACACCCTTGCAGCAAAGAAAGCGTATTGGCAATGAACGGCAAGGCTTTCCAGCACACAAAACAGCCACTTCCCATCCTGTTAAGATTCTCGCGACATGCCCGTTACGTCCCCCGTATTTCCTATCCCGCACCAGGTTCGAACGGAGTATCTTCGTGAGAGCCGGTTGCGTTGTAGTCCCTATATCTGTGAACCCGGAGGGGGTTGAGCCATGCCGAAGCAGCCAACCCTGTCGGCGAGAGAGGGCGAAAGCGGCTTGGATTGGTTCTGTTGAAGTCCTCCAGG
>JAAYCU010000346.1 GCA_012729595.1 Phycisphaerales bacterium | reverse complement strand
CCTGGAGGACTTCAACAGAACCAATCCAAGCCGCTTTCGCCCTCTCTCGCCGACAGGGTTGGCTGCTTCGGCATGGCTCAACCCCCTCCGGGTTCACAGATATAGGGACTACAACGCAACCGGCTCTGGCGGCGCGGACGATTTCTCACGGACGTGTTTGGCCAAGGAAACTGCTATCGGAGACGATCATGAAACTCTCTTGGAGAGAGAATGGCGACACCCGCGAATCGTTTCAGTTCAAGCAGGTCGTCGTCGCCGGTAACCAGGCAGTCCGCATCGGCGACGGAGGCCGTACCTAAAACGGCCAGATCGGTTTGGTCCCGACAAGCATCGGCTGACACCTTGGCCGGATTAACCATCGTTGCTTTCTCTCTGAAAAAAACGATGATTTCATCAACTTGCGCTGCCGGAAGTCGAAGCCGGCTTTTCAGGTTGCGGCGGAGTTCCTTGAAAATGTATTCGGAAAGAACGATTTCATGGTTGGCCAGACAGACCTCTAATACCGCCTCGCAAAGCCCGCGGGTGGCCAAGGCCGACAACAGCACATTGGTGTCCAGAACTACCTTCACGAAACGGCCTCGAATATATCCTCGTCGGTTAAAAGCCCTCGAGCTTCCGCGAAGGGCAGGGTCCGACGCCGCAGGCCCTGGAATTTTTCGATGGCCAGATACCGCTGCAGGGAATCACGCACCACATCGCTGAGGGGGCGGTTTTGCCGGGCGCACAAATCCTGGAGCTGTTGTTTAAGGTGTTCCGGTATGCGAACGGTTAAATTGCTGTTCATGTACTACATTGTAGTGCGTAAACCTATCTTGTCAATAAAAAGAAGCAGGTCGCACAAGTGAGGTTGGCGCTCCGGAAAACCGGATTGATCGCTGATAGCGAAGCCCTGACGCCCCGGACAAAGACCTCTATACCGGTATTTGGGTCCGTACTGACCTGCTTCTCCTATCATTGTAACACACGATGACTGGCGAGGAGAATAGCAAACATTCATTTGTACAATCCTTGACAGGGGACACCCCGGTTTTCGATAAGTATGGGAGTTGTTAATATAAGTCGCATGGCACGACGACAATCAGACATGCTTGACCGACTGGTTTACCTGGCCGTCCGGATGGTCGCGACGATCATGCAGATGTTCCCGATCAACCTCAACCTGCGAACGGCGCGGCTGCTGGCGGCACTCTGGAATCGGCTGATGCCCCGGCACCATCGGCGGGCCTGCGAGCATCTGCGGCTGGCCTACGGTGAGCAGCTCAGCGACGATCAGATACGCCGGGTGGCCTTCAAATCCATGCAGCAGCTTACCATGCTGGCGGTGGAGATGTTTTTCACGCCCCGGCTGATCAACCTGTGGACCTGGTCGCGGTACGTGGAGTTGAAAAGAATCGAGCCGGCCCTGGAGATTCTCTTGAGCCGCCGGGGAGCGATCATGGTGACCGGCCATTACGGCAGTTGGGAACTGCTGGGCTTCACCCTGGCCACCTTGGGTTTTCCGCTCACGGCGGTGATGCGCCCGCTGGATAACCCCTACCTCAATCGCTGGCTGATGGACGTGCGGGCCAAGCGGGGCTTGGAACTGCTCTACAAAAAAGGGGCATCGCGGTCGGCGGGGGATATCCTTCGGAACGGTGGATTGTTGTGCTTCATCGCCGACCAGAACGCCGGGCGCAAGGGAGAATTCGTCGACTTCTTCGGAGTCAAGGCCTCGACTTACAAATCGATCGCCCTGCTGGCCATGGAACACCGGGTACCTATCATCGCCGGTTACGCCCGCCGCAAGAGCGACCGTTTCGAATATGAACTCGCCTGCAATCGCATCATCGAGCCGGAGGAATGGACCGACCGCCCCGACCCGCTGCATTGGCTCACGCAGGAATACACGGCGGCCATCGAGGCCTTCGTCCGCGAGGCACCGGAGCAGTATCTGTGGATCCACCGGCGATGGAAATCCCGCCCGCGTAACGAACGTCCAACGCCGTCCGCGCAAGATGAAAGACCGCTCGAAGCTTCGCAAAACCGGGAAGGAATCGTCGCCGGTTGACTTGCCCGGATGGCAAACCTAGAATCTGCCATTATTGGTGAGACGAGTGGAAGAAGGGTTGCCCTATAAATGGCAACCCCAAAAGGAAGGAGATAGACAATGGCCGGCCAGCACACGAAGGAATTTACGGATGCCAATTTCGAGAGCGAGGTTCTGAACGCTTCCGAGCCGGTGCTCGTGGATTTCTGGGCGGAATGGTGCATGCCCTGCAAAGCTTTGGCCCCCACCATCGATGAGTTAGCCGCCGAATATGACGGCAAGGCCAAGGTAGGCAAGCTGGACACGGACAAGAATCAGTCGCTGGCGGCCAAGTTCGGGATCAGCGCGATCCCGACGGTCATCCTTTTCAAGGACGGCGAAATCAAGGAAAAATTCGTCGGCTTGCGCGGCAAAAAGGATTTCATGGCGTCCATCGACGCCCTGCTCGAATAATGCGAACAGATGATAATAATAACGAAAAAGACCGGTGCCATGCCCGGTCTTTTTTTGTTGGCTGCTCCCGGCGAAGCGTATCCGGCCGGGGGCAGTTCTTACGCCTTAAAACAGTTTCGAGGTAGCGGGCTTGAATGCGGCATCCTCCAGCGAGGAATTGGTTTCGCGGTGGCGTCTGCACGTCGGCGGCCGGGTCCAGGGCGTGGGCTTCCGCCCGTTCGTGTTTCGCCTGGCCGACGCTCTGAAACTGGGCGGATTCGTGGGCAACGATTCCCGCGGGGTGTTTATCGAGATTGAAGGACCGCGATCACGACGGGATATCTTCGTTGCCCGGTTGCAACAAGACCTTCCTCCGCTGGCCCGGATCACGGATATCCGGATCGAACCGTTACCGGCGAAAGGCGAGGCGACGTTTCAGATTCGTCCCAGCCAAAGCGGCACGGATCAGGAAGTCGAGATTTCGCCCGACATCGCCACCTGTGACGCATGCCTGGCCGAGCTGTTCGATCCCGCCGACCGCCGCTACCGTTATCCGTTTATCAACTGCACCCATTGCGGCCCGCGCTATTCGATTATCCAGGGCGTGCCCTATGATCGGCCGAACACCACGATGAGCGTCTTTGCCATGTGCCCGGCGTGCCAGGCGGAATATGACAACCCGGCCGATCGGCGTTTCCACGCCCAACCGAACGCCTGCCCGCTTTGCGGTCCGCGCGTGTGGCTGACGGATGAAAAAGGCCGCGAACTCTCCGGCGATCCGATCCAGATGGCCTCCGCAAGTCTGCAAGGCGGGAAAATCGTGGCGATCAAAGGAATCGGCGGTTTCCACCTCGCCTGCCGGGCGGACGACGATAAGGCGGTGGAACGGCTTCGGCTGCGTAAGGGCCGGGAAGCCAAGCCACTGGCCGTGATGGTCGCGTCATTGGAGACGGCCCGCGAGCTCGCGGAGATCAATGAGCCGATCGCCGCCCTGCTGACCGGCCCGGCCCGGCCGATCGTGCTGGCCCCCAGAAAACAGGACGCGCCGATCAGCCTCCATGTCGCTCCCGGTGTCGATTGTTACGGGATTCTGTTGCCTTATACCCCCCTGCATCATCTGTTATTCGCCGAGGGGCTGGGGCCGTTGGTCATGACTTCCGGCAATCCGACGGAAGAGCCGTTGTGTTGTGACAACGATGAGGCGATACAGCGGCTGGCCTCGATCGCGGACGAGTTTTTATTGCACGATCGGGCGATCGAGCGGCGGGTGGATGACAGCGTGGTGGCCGCCGGACCGGAAGGCCTGATACCCATTCGTCGGGCTCGCGGGTACGCCCCCGAGCCGATCCGCCTGAATGTCGAGCCCCCCCTACCAGTGCTGGCGGTCGGCGGCGAATTGAAATCGACGATCTGCCTGCTGAAAGGAGCGGATGCCGTGGTCAGCGAGCATCTGGGCGAGCTGGCCAACGCTCGGACGTATCGTCATTTCGTGCAAACCATCGAGCAGTTCAAGAAGTTATTGCGAGCCGAGCCGGCCGTCGTAGCCTGCGATCGGCATCCGGAATACGCGGCCACCCGCTATGCCCGTGGCTTGGGCCTGCCGGTTTTCGAGGTACAGCATCATCACGCCCATATCGTCTCCTGTATGGCCGAGAACGGCTTGGAAGGGATGGCGGTGGGAATCTGCTGCGACGGGACGGGCTACGGACAGGACGGGGCCATCTGGGGAGGAGAAATTCTGGTGGCCGACGCCTGCCAATTTCGGCGGGCGGCCCATCTGGATTATTTTCCATTATTCGGAGGTGACGCGGCGGCCCGGGAAACGTGGCGTCCGGCGGCAGGGTTGTTGTATCAGACTTACGGCGCGGACTGGCGCGGCCGCGCGACCTCTATACTAAGGGGAATCGACGAGGAAGCCCTGTCCGTATTCGAACAGCGGATGCACGCCGGGGCTCGTATGCCGCAAACATCGAGCCTGGGGCGGCTTTTCGACGCCGTGGCTTTTCTGCTAGGATTGTGTCGCTATAATCGGTTTGAGGCCGAGGCGGCCATGATGATGGAAGCGGCCGCTCGCGGTTATCCCGTCGTCACCCCCCTGCCTTATAATAGGATTGAGCCCGAGGGGTCTGAGGCCGCCGTGCGGTTGGATATCCGCCCCATGATCGAGACCATTCTTGGTGCGCTCCGGCAAGGCCGGCCGGTCGGCGAGATAGCCCGGGGTTTCCATGAAACGGTGGCGGCGATGCTGGCCAAGGCCGCCATCCAGGAGGCCCGTCAAGCGAATTTACGCCATGTAGTTCTTTCGGGTGGTTGTTTCGCCAACCGATTGCTGTTGGAGCGTGTGGGGGCGTTGCTGGATGAAGCGGGCCTGGAAGTCTACGCCCATCAGCAGGTGCCGACCGGCGACGGCGGAGTTGCGTTAGGACAAGCGGTGGTGGCGGCCGAGCGATTGCGGAGGAAAGGCTGATGTGTCTGGCAGTGCCCGGAAAAATCTTGGAGATCAAACAAGCCGACAATGCTCCGGGTGTCGGGGCCACGGGCATGGTCGATTTCCAGGGCAGTCGGATGGAGGTCGGCTTGGCCTTCACTCCGGATGCGCGGGTGGGAGATTGGGTGTTGGTCCACGCCGGTTTCGCTCTTAACGTATTGGATGAGGCCGAGGCTCTGGAGACCTGGAAATACCTGCAAATGGCCGATGTCGTACCCGTCGATCAATCTTTGAACGAATCGATTTGATGAGCAAAACAACTCCACGACAACTGGTCGAGCAGATCGCCGACGCCGTTTCCCGGGCGGATCGGACGATCCGTCTGATGGAAGTCTGCGGCACGCACACCGTCGCGTTGTTCCGTAGCGGCGTCAAGTCGTTGTTACCGAACGCACTACGGCTGATCAGCGGGCCGGGGTGTCCGGTTTGCGTGACCTCGCAGGGGTATATCGACGCTGCCTGCGATCTGGCCGGCCGCGAGGACGTGACCATCTGCACGTATGGGGATATGGTGCGGGTTCCCGGTCGGCGGGGCAGTCTGGAACATCGCCGCGCGGAGGGCGCGGACGTGCTCGTGGTTTATTCCGCGCGCGACGCGGTCAGCCACGCGGCCGCCCATCCCGATCGCAAGGTCGTTTTTCTCGCGGTCGGTTTTGAAACCACTGCCCCGGCCACAGCGGCGGCGGTGCTGGAAGCCGAGGCCAAGGGGATTACAAACTTTTTCATACTCAGCGGGCACAAGCTGGTCATTCCGGCCATGCAGGCTTTGCTGAGTGCCGGCGATGTGCCGATCGACGGTTTTTTGTGCCCCGGCCACGTCAGCGTGGTGATTGGGGCCAACGCCTACGCACCGATCGTAGAGCAATATGGGAAACCCTGCGTGGTGGCCGGCTTTGAACCGGAGCAGATGCTCAAGGGCATTCTGCATCTGGTTCGGCAGATCGGCCGGGGCGAGAGCCGATTGGAAAACGTCTATTCGGCGGCGGTAACGAACGAGGGAAATGTCGCCGCCCGCCGCTGCATGGAACAGGTGTTCGTGCCGGCCGACTCGATCTGGCGAGCGATGGGAACGATTCCCGGCAGCGGGCTGGAACTGCGCGAGCCCTTTCGGCCGTTCGATGCCCTGGTTCATTTCGGGTTGGCTATCGGCCCCGATTACGATCCGCCCGGCTGCCGCTGCGGTGAGGTGATCCAGGGCAAGGTCGAACCGGACCAGTGCAACCTCTTCGCCCGGCAGTGTACGCCGGCCGCTCCCGTGGGGCCCTGCATGGTCAGCAGCGAGGGAACGTGCGCGGCCTGGTACAAATATGGACGTATTCAGGCAAAATCCCCGAGTACCCAAGCGAGGTCTTCTTGAGCAGCGATTTTTCAAGTTCGGATCAGGAGCACATCGTGCTGGCCCACGGCGGCGGGGGCGAGTTGACCGGCCGTCTGATCGCCGAGCATTTTCTGCCCCGGCTGCGTAATCAATGGCTTGAACCGCTTGGTGACAGCGCGGTGTTGCCCTGGACGAGCAGCGCCCTGGCGTTCACCACCGACAGCCACGTCGTGCAGCCGTTGGAGTTTCCCGGCGGGGATATCGGCCGTCTGGCCGTCTGCGGCACGGTCAACGATCTGGCCGTCGCCGGGGCGGTGCCCCTCGCCTTAAGTCTGGCGGTCATCATGGAAGAGGGTTTGCCCCTGAAGGTTCTGGATCGGATTATCGATTCGATCGCCGCCGCCGCGGCCGAGGCGAACGTTTCCATAGCGACCGGCGATACCAAGGTCGTCGAGCGCGGTCGCGGGGACGGGATGATCATCAACACCGCCGGCGTGGGTAGTCTTCGTGAATCGCTTTCGCTCGATAAGCGGCGCATCATTCCCGGCGACGCGATGGTCCTGACCGGTTTGATCGCCGAGCACGGGCTGGCGGTCATGTCCGCCCGCGAGGGGTTGGCTTTCCAAACCGCCCTGCGCAGCGACGTGGCCCCGCTCAACGGGCTGATCGAGCAAATGGCCGCCAGCGGCGCGGATATCCGGTTCATGCGCGATCCGACCCGCGGCGGGCTGGCCGGCCTGCTGGCTGACCTGTGTGTGGATATCCGTTTGAGCATCGAGATCGAGGAGACGGCCATTCCGATATCGCGCACGGCAAGGCATACGGCCGAGTTGCTCGGGTTGGATCCGGTTACCGTGGCCAACGAGGGCAAATGCGTGGCGGTCGTGGCCGCGGAGGATGCGGGAAAGTTATTGGAAGCCTGCCGGGCCCACCCGCTTGGTCGTCAAGCCGCGATCATCGGGCGGATAACGGACGCGGCCCCGCCGATCGTGGAGATGATCACCGACGCGGGCGGACGCCGGGTGGTTCAGCGGCCTTATGGTGAGGAACTGCCGCGGATTTGTTAATAGTCACCGGTGAAAGCGTTTGTCATGCACGAAATGTCCATCGCCATCGAGATCGTCCATCAGGCGGAACGGATTGCCCGCGAACATCAGGCCAGCCGAGTGGATGAAATCGAGGTGGAGGTCGGGGTCATGCAGCAGGTGGTGCATGAGGCCCTGCACCTGGCGTTCGAGGCGGCGGTGGAGCAGACCTGGCTGCAAGGGGTGAAACTCCGAATTACCGAGGAACCACTGGCGGCCATTTGCGACGACTGTCAGAATACTTTTACGCCGCAAATTGATTGTTTTGTATGTCCGCGTTGCGGGCAGGCCAACGCCCGCATCACCGCCGGCGATCAGATACTGCTCAAATCCATGGTTTGTCAGACGCCCGAGGAGACGGCCGAGTCATGAAGAAGATCGAGGTTGTGGAAAACGTTTTGCAGGCCAACGACGCGGTGGCGGCCACTAACCGTCAGCGGCTGGGCCGGGCGGGGTTGCTGGCGGTGAATCTGATGAGTTCGCCCGGCAGCGGGAAAACGACGTTACTGGAGAAAAGCATACCCGCCCTCGGCCCGGACCTGCCCTGCGCTGTTCTGGTCGGCGACTTGCAAACCACGCGCGACGCCGAGCGCCTCGGGCCGCTGGCGGTCCAGGCCGTACAGATCAATACCGGCACCGGATGCCATCTGTCCGCTCCGCAAGTGTCACGCGGATTGGATGCGCTCGATCTGGACGGATTGGCCTTTGTGTTTATCGAAAACGTCGGGAACATGGTCTGCCCGGCCGCCTTCGATCTTGGCGAGCATGTCCGAGTCGTCCTCCTGAGCGTTCCAGAGGGTGATGACAAGGTCGCCAAGTACCCGACCCTGTTTCAACGGGCCGACGCAGTCCTGATTACCAAGATGGACCTCGCGGACCTCATGGAATTCAATCTCGAACGGGTACGCCAAGATCTGGCCCGCCTCAATTCCAGGGCACCCGTGATCCTGCACAGCAGCAAGACCGGCCAGGGCATGACCCAATGGCTGAACTGGCTTCGTCAGCAAAGATTCCCGGTGACATCAGGGCCAGCATAACATGCCATGATCCCTCTACAGGACAGGTGCCCAATAGGTACACTTGGGTCGGCGCCACAGGCCCTAACAGCATATTCTGTATATAAGCCAATGACTGCTATCCGAGCAGGCAGATGACCGCAGAGAAGAAACCGTTATCTCTGAATGTTGCGTATAACGATTAGGCAGATATAATAAAAACCTGTAAAGCGTTTTTCTGCTTGGTCGCGCGGGGCGAACAATCCACACTACGAGACAGCCTCGACAAGGAGCTTTCCATGAACATCACGTCATCGATTAGAGCTTTAGTCTGCTATGCGATATTGATTACCGGGACAGCGTATGCACAGGACCAAGAAAGCACGCAAGCCGGGGCCAGATGCCAGGGCCCGGCGATCTCGCCTGCCCCCGGCCAAATAGTTGTCGACCGTGAAAACCCGGCTTGGTTCCGTTATCACGAAGGTGGTCCATTCTTCATAAGCGGGCCGGGTGACCCTGAAGGCTTCCTGTACCTGGGAACCCGCAATCCTGACGGGACTCGCGACGGCGACCAGATGAAAATTATCAACAGAATGGCGGGCACCGGCGCCAACTGCATTTACCTGATGGCCATCCGCAGCCACGGTGGTGACGGCGATTCGACCCAGAATCCCTATATCAACAGTGACTTGAGCCAAGGCCTCAGCGAGCCCATCCTGGCTCAGTGGGAAACCTGGTTCAGAGCCATGGATGAACATGGCATAGTGATCTTTTTCATATTTTTTGATGATGACGCGGATCCATTCGGGCGGGAGCTTCCGGCCGATGGCGAATTGAAACCGCAGACCACTGAGTTCATCGACGCCATGGTGGACCGTTTTAAACACCATAAGCATCTCATCTGGTGCGTGGCGGAAGAGTATTTGGAGGGCTTCACAAAGGAACACGCGGAGAAGGTTGCGCAGCGTATTCGCGAGCGCGACGACCGTGGTCATCCAATCGCAATACACCAGAACGAAGGTACATCTTTCGATTTCAAAGGCAGCCCATACTTCGACCAGTTCGCGGTGCAGTGGAACAAACCGACCCCCGAGGAACTCAATGCGGGAACAGTCGCGGCCTGGAAAGACGTGGAAGGCCGCGTCAATATTAATATCGCCGAGTTCATGATCGGGGGCGAGGAACTACCTTTCTCTGGGACTGGCGAGGAGTTGCGTCGTAAGATATGGGCCATCGCCATGGGCGGCGGATACTCCATGGCTATAGGCATGGATTTAATCACGACGCCAATCGAAGACCTGAAATACTGCGGCCGATTGGTCCGTTTCATGGAAGCGACGCGCTTCCCGGAAACCGCTCCTCGTAACGACTTGGCCCGAGCTCAAACAACATATGTCCTCGCCAAGCCAGGGCACGTGTATATCGCATACTCGGAAACAGGATCGCAACTGGGTCTGGCCATGCTGGCCGGTCGCTACGAAATCAAATGGTGCAATCCGGTTACAGGCACTTGGGTTAACGAAGGTGTTCGGGAAATCGCCGAGGGCGATCAAGTATTTGAAAGACCAGCCGGTTTCCAGAACGAGACGGCCTTGTATCTTAGCAATGTTCCGTAATATGCCCCGAAACCGGCACTAATTCTCCCGAATAGCGTCCGGAAAACCAGCCATTGCATTGGGCGCAGCATGGGAAAACCGGTCGTTCTCGCGAGCACAACGACTTCATATACTGAAGGCATATTGCTGTGTAGCGTAGTCATACCCACGGCATCGCCAAGTACTTCTTGGCCGTATCGCAATGCTTCCTGAAGGCAAGTCAGGCGTTTACTCTTCATCCGGCAAAGGGAAGGCTCGCGGGGCGGGGTAGCACGCGCAACCAGCGCGGCATAGAACGGTTCCGATCCTCCGCGCACAACTTTATCGATCCCCCGGCCCGACGCCATGTATACACAGTTTCCCTGAGAGCGCACCAGCCCGGCTCATAACCTCTACCGAGGTTGTCCATCCGTTCCGATGCGCTCATTCGCCATTTCGAACTGGATAACAGTCCGCTCTGTCGATAACTCTGGCTCTACCAGCAAACGCCTAGGAGAGCAGCCGCTTGGCTTCCGCGAATCCGGAATGACCGACCTGCAGCAACGGCACTCGAGTTTGGTGACGAACCTGAGCCAGGCTGATCTGCCCGAGCACTAACACGTCAACCTTCTCGGCCAGCTTGTCCGCCTCCGCGCAAACCAGCTCGTCGTGCCGTGCGATATTGCCTTGGACCAGGCTATTGAATGCCTCTACGCTCAACCCGACCTCGATGCTGACCTTTTTCCCGGCCCGGGCAGCCTCGTATTCCAAAAGCGTTTTCGTCGCCGCCACGCTCGTTGGAACGGTAGCAAGGATACCGAGTCGGTCGCCCATTTGAACGGCTTCCCGTGCCATCGGCTCGTCAATATTGAACACAGGAATGGAGATATAGCTGCGTGCGATACGAGAGGCCTCGCCGACCGTGGTACAGGTAATCATGGCCGCGTCCGCATTCATGGCTTCCGCCGCCAGCAGATAATACTGCAACCGCTTAATAACCTCGGGCGTCGCCCCACCGTGGGTAAGTGAATCGGCCAACAGGGAGTCGTCCATAATATTGAAAACTTCGATGTCCGGATTCGCCGCCAGCCATGGCTTAACAAACGGCTCGGTGATGACTTTGCCGTACCAAGTAACCGTGTGGATAAGAGCAAGTCTCTTCTTCATTATTGATTCTCCAGTAATAATACTCCAGGATGTCTAATCCGACACAGTGACACCCCTGGCAGTGCCATACGCGGATCCAAGGTCAAGCCGCCCCGCCGAGCGGACGCAGGCCGATGATCTCCCGGGCCCGTGCGGCTTGCACCACCGTCCGGCCGGCTTTCTCCGCCTGGACCACCGCATCCTCGACTAATTCCACATTATTGCGGGCTCGGCGTCCGTCACTGAGAAAGGGGCTATCCTCGTATCCGACTCTAATATGACCACCGAGTTCCATGACTTTCCGCAACCCCGCGGCTCCCGGCTGGTGATGTCGTACACAAAACCAGACCGCCTGCGGAGGCAGATGCTCCACGAACAACTCAAGGTAACTATCCGAATAGGGCAGGGCATACGGAACGTCGAAAACGAGTTCGAATATGTAAGGCGGGGAAACTTCGCCGTCATCCAGTATCCGTCGATAATTCGCCAGATGCGAGAGATCGAAAATAACCATCGTGGGGGCGATGCGCGTCTCCCGTAACTTGCGGGCATAGAACCTTATGTCCTCATAACGGTTCTGGTATACTCCATCATACATATTGATCGATCCCATATTAAGGGATCCCAATTCAACCTCGGACACGGTGAACGTGCTACAGCGTTGATCCAGAGTGTGCTCGGGAGCGCCGCCCGTCGAACCTTCAATGATCGCGGGGCAGGCCTGTCGGATCTCACGAACCTGCCGGGCAAAAAGCGTCGGATCGACCGTCTGAAGCAGGTTTTCGTCACGGGCATGCAGATGAACAAGCGCAGCACCCGCAGATACGCATTGGATCGATTCGGTTACGATATCGAGCTTACCGGGGAACTTCTCTTCCTGCTTCTCGCCCGGCACAGGTGCTACCATAACCATAATTTCGTTGCTCATTCTAAACTCCCATTGAGACCGTCAGAGACATAGACCACATAATAACGCCGTCACGACCACTTTCATGGTTCTTGTATGAGGACCATAATAGACGAACGGCGGCGGCTGACAAGTACCGCATCCCCCCTCTGATACGCCCACACCTCCCCAATGATCGACCATCGCTTTGGGAGGATACTGACACCCTTATCAAATGTAGGCGTCGTCTGACCCCATTGAGCCCCGGACCGGCCTATATGAACGGGAGACGTTTACCAGAGCCTCTTTCTGTCGCGGCCTACTAGCGGACAAGTGGACGTATTATTCGTGACGTAGGGCGACGATCGGGTCGAGATTGGAGGCCCGGATGGCCGGGTATATCCCGAACACAATGCCGACGGCCATACTGATACCCACGGAAAGGAAGATGCTTTGCGGACTGACAATCGTATGCATGCCCGCGAAATATGTAATCAGTGCTGGAATCAAGATACCAACGGCCACGCCGATCAGTCCGCCGATCATCGAAAGGACGATCGTCTCGACGAGGAACTGGCCGACGATCTGCATTCGTTTCGCCCCGATGGCCCGGCGGATGCCGATCTCGCGGGTGCGCTCGGTCACCGAGGCCAGCATGATGTTCATGATCCCGATCCCGCCGACCAGCAGGCTGATACCCGCGATGGAGCCGAGGACGATATTGAAGGTGCGCTTGGTGGCCTCCGCCTGACGCAGCAGGGCCAAGGGCACGCTCATCTGGTAATCCTTCCTTCGGCGGGAACGTTCGAGCATGTGGTCGATCCCGGCGGCCACGGCCTCGACCTCCTCCACCGAACGTACCTGTACGATCAACTGGTGCAGTTCGACCAGCTCGCGAATGCGCGAACCGGCGGTACGACGCGAGTAGATATCGCCGAAGCGCTCCCGGACCACGTTCAGGGGGGCGTAGGCGTCGACCTCCTCGTCCGGGGTCTGGACGCCGCCAGCCGAAGCCTCTTCGCTCTGCACAATGCCGATCACCTCGAAATACTCTCCGCCAATACGCAACAATTGCCCGATGGTATGCTCGGTAGCCAACAGTCGGCGGGCCCCGAATTCCGTCAGCACCACCACACCGGCCCGCCCTTCGATATCCTCCTCGCGGATCACCCGCCCGGCAACGATCGGACGCCGCACCAGTTGGAACCAATCCGGCACCGTGCCCACCACCCGCAACTCCAAACGCTTATCTCCCAGTCGGCTCTCCTTGCGGATCAGCTTGACCGGCACGGTATGCTCGACCGAGGAAAACGACTTACGGATCCGGGTTTCATCCTCATACAGTAGTCCATAAATGCTCATGAATGAGGGACTGCTGGCCCCGACACCTTCCTCCACCGGCCGAATAGTCGTGATGATGATATTGTTGCTCCCCAACCGGCGAATTTGCTCCAAAGCCTCGGCGCTGGCCCCTTCGCCGACGGCGAGCATGGCCACCACGCTGCCCACGCCGAAAACCACGCCCAGCATGGTCAAGAAACTCCGTAGCTTGTGCAGCAGGAGGTTCTTGATCCCCAATCCGATATTGCGAATGATCCTTACCCTGCGCATCCGTCGCCCCCCTCGATCCGTTCAATCCGACCGTCGCGCATGTGCAGACGCCGCCCGGCGTAGGCGGCAATCTCGTTTTCGTGGGTGACCATGATAATCGTCTTGCCCTGTTCGTTGAGTTCGGTCAGCAGGTGCATGATCTGGGTACCGGTGGCCGAGTCCAGGTTGCCGGTAGGCTCGTCGGCCAGCAGAATGGGCGGGTCGTTGGCCAGGGCCCGGGCGATGGCCACCCGCTGCTGCTGACCACCGGAAAGCTCGCTCGGCTTGTGTTGCAGGCGAGCCCCGAGGTCCACCCGCTCGGCCAGTTCGGCGGCGAGGGCGGCGCTGCGGCCGGCATCATAACCCAGGTAGAATAACGGCAATTCGATATTCTCCTGTACGGTCAGTTGGGGAATCAGATTAAAACTCTGGAATATGAAACCCAGGTGTCGCAGCCGGAACTCGCTCAACTGATCGTCGTCCAGCTGGCCGACATCCCCGCCTTCCAGGATATAGTGTCCTGAACTGGGCCGGTCGAGACAGCCGAGCAGATTCAACATGGTGCTCTTGCCCGATCCGCTGGGCCCCATGATGGCCCAGAAGCTGCCCCGTTCGAACGCGATCGACACGCCGGCCAGAGCACTGACCTCCTGCGTGCCCATATGGTAGACCTTGGTCACGTCGCGGAACTCAGCCACGCAGGAAGGCTCGGACAACGCTTTCTCGCGGATATCGGGAACAGTGTCGGTCATGGCCCGCCTCCGCGTCCCCCGGCAGAGGCCGCTCCCCTCGGTGGCCGGCTTCGGCCCTCGCCAGCGTCCCCACCCGGCGGCGTAGCCGCCGACGGAGCGGCCGCGGCGGCCAGCGGCGGGCCGTGCAGTACCTGTTCGCCGGCTTCCAGCCCGCTGACAATCTGCACCATCCGGTTGTTGTTCAACCCGATCTTAACCGGGCGGGCGTCGACCTGGCCGTTCTTGTATATATGCACATGGGGCTGGTTGTCGATGCGCAGGACGCAGTGCATCGGTACATAAACCACATCCGTGAAGTGCTCGACAAGAATCTCCGCCCGGCAACTCATGCCCGTGCGCAGACCCCGCTCGTTGCCCTCCAGGTGAATCAACGTCGTGTAAACCTTCAGGTCCGGATTGAGGAACATGCTCTGGGCATCGGGCAGGGGTGCGATGCTGGCCACCTCCCCGCGAAAGGTGCGCCCGGGAACCGCATCCACGGTAACCGTGGCCGGTAAACCCAGCCGAACTTTATCGAGATTGGATTCGTGTACCTTGATCTCGGCCATCATGGCATCGGCGGTGGGTAAATAAATCAATTCCTCGCGTTCGCGGACCACCTGTCCTTCGTCCAAGGGTTCCTGGTTGCCGCGCCAATTGCCCTTGGCACTGGTGGCATAGATAACCATCCCATCGATGGGGGCACGGATTTTGGTTTTCTCGATCTGTTGGTCGATCTTGTCCAGTTTGCCCTTTTGCTGGTCGTACTCCATCTGCTTGGCTTTCAAATCCGCCTCGGCCTGCTTGATATCCGCCTGGGCCTTGCGGTTAACGCGATCCAAGGCCATGCGGGCCTGTTCGACGTCGCTCTGTAACTGGTCCAGGGTGCGTTTGTAGGTGAAGTTTTCGAGCAGGTTAAGATTGGCGACGGCCAGTTCATGGTTCAACTCGGCCCGATTCTTCGTCAGCCGATCGGCCTCCAACTCGGTCTGCGAAATGTATTTTTCCGCGAAGAGGGTCTCCGACCACTTGTACTTTTCCGTGGCCCGCTCCAGTTCTTCCTTGGCCAGGGTGATGTTTGAGCGGGCTTCCATCAATTGGTTTTTATATTCGCCCTCCTGATACTGGGTAACATCCTCCTGGGCAAAGCGGTAGTCCAGTTTCGCCTTGGCAATGTCACTTTCCGCCTGACTTTTAGCCACCGCCAGGGTTTCCTCGGCCCCGATCAGGGCGGCCTCGGCGTTCTGCACCTGGATTAACTGATCGATACGATTGTCCTGCAAAGTGCTGGCGTCCAGTTCGACCAGTAACTCTCCTTCCTTGACCAGTTTGCCTTCTTCAATCAGATAGATGATGGTGGTCTGGCCTTCGACCTCGCTTTTGATAATGACCTGCTCGCGGGCCCGAATCGTACCGGATTCGGCTACGCTGATGGTCAGAGGGCCGCGTTCGACGGTAAAGGTCAACAGGTTGGCGGCGGCGCCTCCGCCGGTCCGCGTCCATTTCCAGACTATTACTCCCCCCACAAGGAGGACCAACATGCCGGCCAGCAGTCCCCAGCCCCACCAGGGCAGGCGTTTTCCAATAGATTTACGGATGGTCATTCGGCGTCCCTTCGGGTACATATTCCTTCCACAGGCCAGTTTCGTCCACTTCCAGCACCCCGAGATCCCTTTGCAGGGCCCACTCGGCCACACGGTATTGTACGAGCGCCGCGGTCAAGGCGTTCTGGGCGGAAATGAGGGCCTCCTGGGCCTCGAGCAGGTCGCGTACCTGAGCCCGCCCGGCCTGCAGGAATAAATCCGTGCTCTCCACCCGCCGCTGGGCCAGCCGGACCGCCTCCGCCTGAATCCGAACGCTCTCCCGCGATTCGAGCAAACGCCGCAGATGGTCCCGGATTTCCAGTTTGATCTGGTCCTCCAGTTCCTGATAATCCCGGATCGATTGTTCCATGACGATCAGACTGTTGCGATAGAGATTACGCTCCGCGGTCCGCTCCAGGGGCAGGTCCAGTCCGACCAGCGCCGAATAACGTCCCTCGTTGAAACGCATCCGGGCATCGGGACTGGCGGAAGAGCCCAACAGTCGGCGTTCACCGATCGACCCGCTGCCCAGCAGGGTCAGGTCCGCCCGTAGGGCATCGGCGGCCACCGCGACCTTGCGCTGGGTATCGTCCACCCGGCCGCGAGCCACCCGCAGGTCCAGACGGTTTTCCAGAGCGAGGATTAACGCCCGAATTTCGTCCATTTCCAGGGGGCCGGCGTGCTCCGGGTCGGGAGGAATTATCGTGGCCGGGGCATCGGCGGGCAGGGCTTCCTCTTCACCGGCAGGCCGGCTTGGCGGCGCCATCATATGAGCCAGGGCTTCGCTGAGCTTCTCCACGGCCGTGTTGTCCAGCTCGATGGCGGCATCCGTGGGCAGACCCAACAGAACCTTGAACTCGTCCAGTCGCCGCTTATAGCCCTCCTGGGCAATGATCCATCGGTTGCGGGCTCGCAGCTCGTTCTGACGGGCCTGGTCCACCTGGATACCGGGCAGCAGCCCCGCCTCGGCCTTGCGGCGGATCCCCCGTGTCGAGATCAACAGGCGTTCATAATTGTCCTCCGCGTTTTTCCACTGGTCGAGCTGCTGCAACACGGAGAGATATTCGCTGGCAATATCCACCGCGAACACCCGCTTATACCGCTCGAACTGGTAGATCGCGTAGACGACGTTCCGCTCCGCCTGGGTCAGCGGTTCGGTAACCACGAATCGCCCCGAGCCGCGCAGAAGCGGTATGGAAACGGACGCGTCAGCGTACAGGCCGCGCGATGATGTCCGATCCTGGGTCAACAGGTTCACAAGGTCCAGGCCGATCAGCCCGGTCAGGGTCATGCCGTTTTCAAGCCGCTTGGTCAACCGAAGCACGCCCGTATTCTGCATCTCGGTGACCGTTTGCCGGTCGGTATCCCCCTTGTCGTTAATCACCACCTCTTCTTCCAGGTCGGTCTGCAACAGCGATTCGGCGAGACCGGCCCAGGTGAAACGGAAGAAATCGCGTTCGAGATCGAGATCGAGAGCCGCCTGGTACACCTGTTCCTTACGGGTCTGGTAGGCACGGTTGTTCCGAGCGGCTATCTGCAACGTATCCAGCAGGGTCAGTTGCAGAGGCGTATCCGAGGAGGGCATGTCATCCACCGGAGCCGGTGCGGTTTCGGTCAGATATTCCGGGTCCGGCCAGTGCTTGGCCGGCGGCAGGTCCGTGGTCCCCAGCGAGGCGGGATCGGCGTACACCAGTTGCTGATCGAGCAGCAGGCGGCGGCGGAGCGTGTCGGAAGGTCGCTCGATGGAGTACGATTCAGCGCGTCCCAGTGCTTCCTGGCTGCTGTTCCTGGTAATCCGATAGGCGGCCTGATCGGCTTCCTTGCGATATAAAGGCGCCGTGTTACAACCGGGCAGGGAAACCACCAGACCGGCGAACAAGCCGACGGCTATGCACCCCTTTGGAATCATATACATCCGCCTACTCCATACATAAGCTGATGAGGGTTGCCGCGCACCAGGACATTAGGAATCACTTCGCCAGGTTGGTCGTGTTCTGATTCCGCATGCGCTCCTGGCATTGCGCTCGGCACAGCAAGGGCGGGAACCGCCGGTCGGATCGCTCGACTTGCGTCAAACGGTTATTTACCGACCAGTTGGCCGAGCCGGTCCTAGTATAACCAAGGTTATCCATGGACGTCCAACCGGTACAGCGGTATAATTGCGCCGCGAAAAATGTGTTCAGCGACGCGCGATGTCCACAAACGTGAGTCATCAGCCTCGCTGGAGGTCTACCTCGCTCGCCACGGCGGAGCCCCGCTGGTTGGGGCAGCGTGGGGCCTCGGGTGGGAAGGCCTTAGGCAATCGTTTAGGCAGACCAAGCCGATCCACTCTACCGCTCACACGGTGATTGGAAATTGAAACGGGAAGCGGACATGGGGTCGTATTCTGGCTGTCGAGACAAACGCACTGAAACTTGCACCGGAATGGGCTGACACGCTACGACCTGGAATACCATAACTCCAAGTATTACTAATTGAAGGAGAGTTTCGTATGTCACGATCATACTCACTCGGCGGCATTCTTGCAGGAATCATACTGAGTTTGGCGGCACCTTTCGCTCATTCGGCCGAACCAGCGGTGGAGGCCTTGGTCCGTGCAGGCCTGCATCCCTTGGAAATGAACAAGCCCGCCCCCCATTTTTTCGAGGGCGCCGTACTGGGCAACGGGGGCATGGGGGTGATTGTCTGCACGCGACCGGACGCAATCATGCTCCATGTCGGGCATAATGATGCCTGGGACATCCGGATCGCGGAGAAAAACAAAGACAAGCTCGTACCCTTCGAGCATATCTGGGAAAGACTAAAACGTTGGACGCCGGAAGACAAGGTATGGTACAACGAATACCGCAAGATGTCCCGCGAGAATTACGCTCAACCCTATCCGCGGCCGTGGCCCTGCGGCACGGTTTTATTAGGTTTTGATCGTCGTCTGGCTGAGCTTCTCGGCCACCGAGTGAATGTCGATACCGGATTATGCGAGGTATTTTTCCTGGTAGACAACCAGCGCGTCGCCCTCGAGGTGTTCGTGGATATGCAGGCGGATCGGATCTGGATGCGCATGAAAAATGTCGCGGGGCAGCCCATCGCCGCCCCATTCAACCGTCTGCGGCTCCTGCCCCAGAAAGGCATGGACGCCACGAACCATGCCTCGGCCGACACCATGACCTTCCGACAGGTGCTGCCCGTCCTTGGCGACGCTCGGGAAAAGGACGAGGCCTTGCGCTTGTCCGTCCGAATCGATGGACAGGTAACGCCGGAATATACACAACATGGGCCATTCGTGGCCTGCGTTCAGTTGGAACACGGGCGGGCCACTGAGATTCCCAACAAGATCGCCGAATTACCGCAACCCACTCTGGATACTTACCAATCGGCCAGCGACGCCAGCCGGGCATCGTGGACCGCTTACTGGGACCGCGCAGGGGTCCAACTCGATGACCATATGCTGGAACGGACCTGGTATCACAATATGTATTTCCTGAATTGCTCGGTGCGTCCCGGCGTAACCTGCCCCGGACTGTTCGCCAACTGTAGCCATAATGAGTACGGAACCGCCTGGCACGGCGATTATCATTTTAATTACAATGTCCAGCAGCCTTTTTGGGTAACATTTTCGTCAAACCAACTGGAAAAACACCTGCCATACGTGGACTTAATAGATTTCCTGCTGCCGCTAAGTCAAAGCTGGGCCAAGGAATTCCTCGGACTACCCGGAGCGTTCTTCCCCCATTCCGCCTATCCGGTCGAGATGACCATGAATCCTTATCCGGTGATGCCGTGGGCGATGGAAATATGCGAGGTCCCCTGGGCGGTCCAAAGCCTCTGGTGGCATTATTTATACTCCATGGATAAAGACTTTCTACGCGAGCGGGCTTTCGTGCCGATGCGTGAGGCCGTAGTATTCCTTAACGCCTACATGCGCCGCCCTGAAGCTCGCGGACCGCAATGGAATGACGACAAATTCCACATTTATCCCACTGTCGCCCCGGAATTGCACGGACTGCGCGCCGACCCGCTGTTAAACTCCGATTGCATCGTGGATCTGACCCTGACCAAGTTCGTGTTCCAAGCTTACCTGGAAGCGTGCCGACTGCTTGACCGACAGGAGCAGGAGGCCGACCTGATGCGGGATGTCCGGGAAATCCTCGACAACTACCCGAATTACCCCAAGGCCGAGAGCCAACGGGGGACGGTATTTGTTTCGGTTCCCGGCGAAAGCCCCGAACAAGTTTACAATGCGCCGGCCTCGCTGGCCTCGGTATTTCCAGGCGAGGAGATCGGACTGCATTCACCGCCCGAAGAGTTGCAAATCGCCATCAACACCTGGAACAATCAGCAGAACGAGGGAGGCAACGACCTGGTCTTTCTAAATCTTCAGGGCGCCAGGATCGGCCAACTGGATCTCGAACGCTTTAAACGCCAAATCAATTACTGCCTGCTGCCGAACGGGACTTGCACTGACCGAATCCTGCAGTCCGGTGGTCGATATACCGACCAAACCGATTTCGATTATATGGCCCGAATGGGCATCTGGTTCGAGAACTTCGCCCTGCCGGTGGTGATTAACGAATGCCTGATGCAGAGTTATAACGGACAACTGCGTCTGTTTCCCAATTGGCCGATGGACAAGGCCGCCACCTTCCACCAACTCCGGGCGGTGGGCGCCTTTCTGGTCAGCGCCCGTTGTGTACAAGGCATGGTCGAATGGGTACGCGTCCAGGCGGAAGTCGGGGGCACGCTCCGGCTGATTAACCCCTGGACAACCTCCGTCGAGATCACGCACAACGGCGAAGTCTCCACCATGAAGGGTGAGCTTCTCGAGCTGCAGACCAAGCCCGGAGATATTGTCCTGTTTCGTTCCAGCCACCAAGGTTGATGGGCCACGACTATTGGCCCAAAGCGGCCTTCGGCCGCAACCAAATAGTTTTTGAACAGTGCCTCTAGCAAAAGTGGCGTTCTGGCCTGACCATGGTTGTTATCTACGCAGCCGTGGAAAGGAGAACGCCGTGGATCATTTT
>JAAYCU010000345.1 GCA_012729595.1 Phycisphaerales bacterium | reverse complement strand
TCATGACCCGAGATTTTCCATTTGACCTCGCCCGGCAATGCCGCCGGGCCGTGTTCTGTCATTATACCAACGCCCCCCCCCGTTGCGCGAACCATGTTTTTTGAGTTTTTTCCGGCCCCGACGGCTGGAGGTGAAGACAGCGCGGAACTATTATCCGCGGCATCATATGCGGAGACCGTATAGGAATAACTGGTACTTGGCGACAATCCCGTATCAGTGTAGCTCGTGGTCGAGGAAGTCCCGACCGGCTGTGAGCCACCGTTCCGGTAGATTTCGTATCCGACGACACCATAATTGTCAGTCGAGGCGGTCCAGATAACGATGGACAGACGAGGTGGACCACTGATCCGACTCGAAAGAAAAAGCGACGTTGCCATCACCGCACTTACAATTCACCCTACACGTTTCCCTCGAGGGTCAGGCGGTACATCTTGGCGAAGGCCCGCATGCGTCGGGCGTCGCCGCGGTCGCCGCAGAACAGGATCGGATGCGGCCCGGGGTAGATGGCGCACACGTCGTCCACCTTGTCGACGTCCATCAATACGCGGGTCGCGCAGCCGCCGGTCGGCGGCGAGGTCGGCGACTCGATCACCTTGCCCGTCCAGCAGGAGAGCTTGTCCTGCCCGGTATGGTACTTGGCCAGAATGACCGGTTCGCCGGGCGTCCAGAGCACGTCCAAGGCCGGGGTCTTGGGCAACTGGTGGAAGAACGGGCGCACGAGGTATTCCTGGGCCGCCCCCCGCGGGCCGTGCAGTTTCCAGGAACACGTGCAGTGGGCGCCGAAGTAGCGGTTCTCGCTGGTGTCGAACTCCGGATTATGCTGGAAGCCCGCCCGGTCGAACAGCCAGCGGCCGAGCATGAGCGTGAGCGTCGCGTTGAAATCGTTTTCGCAGCCGCAGGGGACCAGCTCGCCGTTATAGGCGGCGAAGCTGATGCATGGTTTGCGGTGCTTGAGCATGAGGCACTGGATGGTGATCGCGTCCGCCCCGTAGCGTTCCAGCATTCCGGCGACGGAGCGGTGGGCCCGGATCGCGTCGATGAAATATTTGTCCTCCACGTCCATCACGCGGCTGGCCCGCTGCTTGACCTCCATCGCCTCGCGGACGAGCGGGTCATCGTCCGAGATACTGTCGAACAGGTCGTTGAACTCGGCGGCCGGCACCTCGATTACGTCGACCCCGAGCTGTTTCTCGGTGACGCGCGGCGGCGTGGGCGTACGCCCGGAAATCCGCAGCATCCGGCTCTGGGCCAGCATCTTTTTCGCCCGCACCGCCCGCAGCCCCCGCTCGATCTCGGCCCAGTTCTCGATCGAATGGATGTAGTATAACCCTTCCGCTTCGCGCAGCTTGGCCGGCGGCCGTTGATGGTTCGCTCCCAACGCATGATAGACGATCGCCGTCGGAGCCGATTCCGTCGCCATCCGGTACGCCCACGTTGAAAACGTGTTCCAGAAGTTGACGATCAATACCGCGTCCGGCTCGACCGCCTTGGTCCGCTCGATGAATTCGTTGACCTTCGCCGCCTGATAAATGGCTCGCGGCTCGAAGTGGACCTCGATACCCAGCCGTTCGGCCATCTCGGCGATCTTGCCGGTGAATTTGCGCTCCTGGGCCTCGGGCTCGAACTGATTGCCCGGCCAAGTGAACCAGTTGTGCTGGGCCCAGTGGTCCTCGTTCTGGCCCGCGTTGACCACGTCGGCCGGCGGATAGAGAAACGCGACCCGCACCCTGGCCGGCGCCTTCTCCCGCCTGGGCAAGGGCAAGGTCAGCGCTGCCTTCGCCTCGTCGGCCTTCGCCGCGGAGATAAACCCCGCCGCTCCGACCACGCCCATGGCCGCCAGAAACTCACGCCGATCCATACCGCCCGATGAACAGGATTCGCACACGGTTTCGTCCTCCCAAAATGCTCGCCGATTGGCCAATAACGATAACGCTGAACCACAGTATAGCCGAAACGAAATCGCCAAGATATCCCCTGGATATCACCGGCGCAGGGTCGCGGGGCGCGATCCGCCATCATTTCGTCGGGCTTGCCCCCCGGAGATCGGCTTATCCGAGATTTCCCATTTGACCTCGCCCGGCAATGCCGCCGGGCGAGGTCAAATGGGAAATCTCGGTTGATATGCGTTCACATTCGGGAGTCGCCCCCGGCTTACCTTTGACGCCGACCAGGAGCAGTTCATGCTGGATACGAAACCAATAAGCGACGTATCCATGCCGTGCTGACCCCATAGAGGTTGGCGATGTGCTGGCGACTGCCACGCTTCTCATCGCAAGCCTGCACGACCCTCTCCCGCAAGTCCATTGAGTAGGTCATGCCTATATAT
>JAAYCU010000344.1 GCA_012729595.1 Phycisphaerales bacterium | reverse complement strand
TGGCATCCGTTCCATATTTGCAAGATTCTGACGGTCCATCCGTCATTTCCTTGCAAAATATACACGCCCCCATGCGTCATTGCAGCCCCAAAATACTGAGATTTCTTACTTTTTCTGGGACGACTAAATACACGAATGTTTTCCCGGACGAGCAGGGCTGGTAAGCGCCATGCGTTTCGAGTTCGCCACCGCCACCCGCATCGTTTTCGGTCCCGGCGCGTTCCGGGAGATCGGCCCGCTGCTTGCCGAAATGTTGCCCGGCGAACGGCCGACCCGTGTACTGGTCGTTACCGGAAGAACGCCGGAAGACACCGAGCCGCT
Organism: Phycisphaerales bacterium; assembly: GCA_012729595.1. GTDB lineage: Bacteria > Planctomycetota > Phycisphaerae > UBA1845 > PWPN01 > JAAYCU01. The sequence goes on along the minus strand of JAAYCU010000344.1, from coordinate 33,849 downwards.
ACGCAATCAACTGGAGGACGCGGGTTTGAAGAGCATCGCGTTCGCCGTTGCCGGCGAGCCGACCATCGAGATGGTCCAAACCGGAACGCAACTGGCTCGGGAAGAGAACTGCGCCGCGGTGATCGGTTTCGGCGGCGGCAGCGCGCTTGATACGGGCAAGGCCATCGCCGCCCTGCTGACCAACCCCGGCGATCTCCTGGACTATCTTGAGGTTGTCGGGCGAAACCGGCCGTTGCTTCATCCACCGGTTCCCTGCATCGCCGTGCCCACGACGGCCGGCACCGGCGCGGAAGTCACCCGTAACGCCGTCCTGGCCTCGACCGCGCACAAGGTCAAGGTCAGCCTGCGCAGCCCGCTCATGTTGCCGCGCCTGGCCCTGATCGATCCGGAATTGACCCTCGGTCTTCCGCCGGCGGCCACGGCTACGACGGGGATGGACGCCCTGACCCAGTTGATCGAGGCGTTCGTTTCGCTCAAGGCCAATCCGCTGACCGACGGGCTGTGTCGCGAGGGGATTTCGCGGGTGGGACGCTCGTTGCTTCGTGCATACCGCGACGGGCGCGACCTTGCGGCACGGACGGATATGTGCATCGCCAGTTTGTTCAGCGGCCTGGCCCTGGCCAACGCCGGGCTGGGGGCCGTTCACGGTTTCGCCGCGCCGCTGGGCGGGATGTTTTCCGCGCCGCACGGGGCGGTGTGCGCGGCCTTGCTACCGGAGGCAATGGAGATCAACACGCGAGCCTTGCGCGAACGAGAGCCGGATAACCCGGCGTCGGCCCGTTACGCCGAAGTCGGCCGTCTGCTCACCGGCGCCCCGGCCGCCGATGCCGAACAGGCCATCCAATGGGTACACCGTCTTCGCGAAGAACTGGCCATCCCGACGCTACGAAACCATGGTGTAACCGAGGCCGATCTGCCCATCCTTGTCGAGAAGGGCCAACAGGCCAGCAGCATGAAAGGCAACCCCATCGCCCTGACCCCGGACGAACTGCGCGAGATATTGAGGCGGGCGATGTAAACTTGTTTGTTCTGTTCAGCCAGTCACACGATAATTTTGTTGATACACATGAATGTATGGCGAATTGATTGTATGATTTCATCCGTATATAATTTTCATTGGGACGTCAAGAAGGATGGCTATCGGGAGCATCACGGCGATGAACGAAACAATCGATTGGGATAAGAGGAAACAAACTTGGTGCGGGTTAGTCGCCGAGCTGATGCGCGAGATAAAAACCTGGGCCGGCGAAGAGGGGTGGCTGGTCCAGGAACGGCAAAAACAAATCACTGAGGAGCATCTGGGGACGTACTCTGTTCCTGAATTGACGATCAAAACGCCCGGAGGGTATGTCGTGGCCGAGCCGGTGGGACGGAATATCGTCGGCGCAGACGGCCGTATTGATATTGTGTCCTTTCCCTCTTTGAACCGTATCCTGCTTGTTCGCGCACACGACCAGTGGCATCTTAAAACCGAATCCAGGGTTGTATGGCCGAAGAGCTGGTCCAGGGATGCCTTTGTTGAACTCACGAATAATCTGGCCTCAATCACGTGAACATCAGCGAACGCTTCAATAGGATCAAATCCATCGAGCAGATGTATGAAGCTGCCAAGGCGGCGCTCGCCCATTACCTGAAGGATTGCCGGGATAATCCCACGCTTTTGATAGGAGCCTCGTTCACCACCCGTGAAGTCAGAGAATGCATTTACGATCTTGAGGATGCTTTCCTGATCCGGATCTTCGCGGAGTTCGAGGCCACCCTCAGGGATTATTGGAAGAGAGGTTGCCGACGCAAGAGTCAACCTTGGGCCAAAATCCTGATCGACAGTATCGCCGCACGATGTTTCGCTCGCGAAAGCGACCTGGCGTATGTTCACGAGGTCAGGGAGTATCGTAACAGTTTGCTTCACGAAGGAAACCTTCCCCGCAGGATTACCGTGCAACAGGCGCGGAGTTGTCTTTGCGTATTCTTGAGCCACCTTCCGCGAGACTGGTAGGCGCAACATGGTCAAGAACGAAAGAATCAGGCAGGTGCTCGCCGAGGTCACCGCTTTTCGCCGGGCTCTGCATACCCACCCCGAGCTTTCCTACGAGGAGTTTCAGACGGCCTGCAAGGTCCGTGACGTGTTGGCCGGGTTGCCCAATCTCACGTTGCTCAAGCCGTTGATCGGCACGGACGTGGTGGCCGTCCTTAATGAGGGTCGATCCGGGCCTTGTCTGGCCTTGCGGGCGGACATGGACGCCCTGCCGATCACGGAAGAGACGGACGTGCCGTATCGCTCGGCCGTTCCGGGAGTCATGCACGCCTGCGGGCACGACGGGCATACCGCGATCCTGCTGGGGACGGCCATGGTGCTGACCCGGATGGCCGACGAGCTGCCCGGCCGGGTCGTCTTCGTCTTTCAGCCGGGCGAGGAAGAGGGCGGCGGCGGCGGGAAATTGTGCGCCACCGGCATCCTCGAACAGCTTAAGGTGGACGCGGCCGTCGCCCTGCACGGCTGGCCGATCCGCCCGGTCGGCTCCATCGCCGTCAGCCACGGGCCGGCCACCGCCGCCAATAACGAGTTCGAGATCACCATCACCGGTAAAAGCGGGCACGGGGCCGCCCCGCAGCGCTGCGTCGATCCGATCGTCATCGCCGCCCATCTCGTCACCGCCCTGCAGACCCTCGTTTCGCGAACCGTCGACCCGCTCCAGGCGGCCGTCGTCACCATCGGGCAGATGGTCGCCGGGACGGCCAGCAACGTGATTCCCGAACAATGCCACCTGAAGGGCACGCTCCGCTACATGCGCGACGAGGTCGGCGAGCAGCTTCGCCGGTCGCTCGGCCATCTGGTCGAACACACGGCCATCGCCCACGGGGCCCGCTCGGAAATGAGCATCCGCGAGGGTTATCCGCCTTTGCACAACGATCCGGGCCTGACCGAACTTGTGGAACAGGCCGCCGGCGATCTGCTCGGCCAGGACCACGTTTACGCCGGTGAACCGCCGAGCATGGGGGTGGAGGACTTCGCCTTCTACGCCCAACGAGTACCGGCCGTCCTCGTCCGCCTCGGCCTGCGGCCCAGCGACGCCGAGACCTGCCCGACTCTGCACAACGCGAAATTCGATTTTAACGACGACGCCCTGCCCGTCGGCATGCGCCTGTTCTGCGAACTGACCCGGCGTTTCCTGGAACGGAATCCATGAGGCATGAATACAAGCCTACCCTATTGATCGAGGAAGCAACGATGTCTTTGGGTAACGAATCGCCAAGCCGAAAGCCGAGAGTCCAGCGCTTCTATTACCCCGTACATCATCATAGTTATTATCTCATTTGCCTGTTACTCTCGCTGTCGACTTTCATGGCGACCTTCATGTTCGGAATTCATGAATTACGACATGGTTTCGTACCCCTGACCATGGCCGGCATTTTTCTGTTAATCAGCATCATCTTTCTATGGCTTATGTTCCGGGCACGAAACCAGAGCCCCAAGGGGCGATTTCATCGCCTGAGCAGGATGCTCGCGCATCCACGGGCATCCGACCGTTACCCTCATCGAGCCGTGGAGCGTTTTCACCGCTCCGTGTTTCCTCCGCCGCGTCGCAAACTGCGACGTTTATTGAAAACACTGCCAAAGAATACAAGCATCCTGACCAACGGACCCAAGCATGTGGATGCAGCCCTGCCTGCTCCATCAGACACCTTTTTCGAACCGGCCGGCATCCATGAGGAAAGCGAATATATGGATATTATTCGTCTCGGTTATGACGAGATGATGCCATATCCGGATACCGATGAAGATCATTCCGAAAACAGGAAAGGCAGACGTGCCCCGATCTCTTTCTGGATAAGGCGTATCGGGGGAATGATAACATCTCTGATGGGAATGGCTTGGTTTCTTTGGTCACTGATTCTTGGTATATACGACAAAGACTATCTGTTCATCATAATGTGTATCTATGGCATGTTAATCTTTTTGGGAATATGCATGATACCCTTGTTTTACGCAAACCAGTGGTGGCTTATTCCCGGAGGAATCATCGGTCGCGAATACCGTTTATGGAAGAAGCGGTTGAACATCAGGATTATCCGCGCCTCGCAGGCCGCGTCATTCTACGATATGTGCCAAAAGAAATTGTATATCACTCACGCAGGCAGGGTTATTACGCTTTCACTGCAGCCGATCCAATACCTTGCCTTTCTGGTCGGCTGGTTCAGCACCGCCCGACCGCCGAGCGAGGAGGAGATCCGGTCGTTTCTGGCTGCGCGGTAGAACATGCTGGCGCGGGTCCAGCGGCACTGTTGCCGGGTGATAGGCATATTGTCCATACCGTTATGCTCATTTTCATGCATCGAGTATCTCAAATTTCGGCGTGCAAAGGCCTTGATCGCGGAGTTATACTGCGCGTGTTACCTGCTGACGGTACCCGGCACGACCGGATGATTTCCGCGAAACGGGCCGAAGGCGTCAGCCCCCGGTGGAAATGGGCGACTTCGTGAGCCTTGGCGGATCCTTCAAGCTACCGCCCTCGAACACCCGGGGCCATTCCCCCGTCCCCGCGGAATAACTTTCCGGCCCGGCGTCCGTAATTTCAATAGGTGTTAAATCCACTGTTCGTCGACCAGGGGGAACACCACTATGAATCTCATCAGGAAATCAGCAATGTCCGTCAGCCGCCGTTACCGGAATCGGCGCGGGTCGCCACCGGCCGGATACGCGCCGGTGTTTCTCGCTCTGCTGCTCCCGTGCATCGCCCGGGCCGAGGTCGCGGAGCAATGGCGGGCATACATCGCCGAGCACGCAGTACCCCTATCATCGTCGGATCATACGGAACCGCTGACGGACCTGCTGGGTCCGTACCGTGTCGTTCTGATGGGCGAGACCACCCACGGCACTGATGATTATTACGTCTGGCGGGCGGAGTTATCGAAAGCTCTTATCTCCCAGGCCGGGTTCCGTTTCATCGCTGTCGAGGGCGACTGGAGCGCGATCGCCCGTCTCGACCGTTACGTGCGGCATCTCGACAACGCCGGCCGTTCCGCGCGCGAAGTGCTGATAACCTTCGACCGCTGGGCCGAATGGATGTGGGCCAACCCAGTGATTGAGGAACTGGCCGAATGGCTGCACACCTGGAACTCGAAACGTCCCCTGGAGAAACGGGCGGGGATTCACGGTATCGATGTATATGGATGGGGAGAATCCGCCGCGCTTCTACCGGCCGCGCTCGAAAAGCTCGAACCCGGCTGGGGCGAGCGGGCCACGGAAGGACTCGCCCCGCTGCTGCGCTTCCGGGGCGAGAATGACGCCTTCTATCGGGCAGTGATACAAAACCAGCCCACTGGGGCGGACAAGCTGGGATGGATTTCACAACGCCTGCATGATCAGGCCGAAGCTCTGCGTGAAACGAACCCGGAGGTTTGGATGCAGGTCGCCCAGAAGACTGCCCTGATCACCCGCGCCAAGCAGCATATGCGCAAGAGCGTGCAGCGACATCCACAATCCTGGAATCCGAGAGCCGAGAACTTCATGCAGACCGTCGAACGGCTGCTGGAATATTACGGTACGGAATCTCGGGGGGTCGTTTGGGCACATAATACCCACATCGGGGACTCGCGGTTCACTCCCATGGCCCAGGCAGGCCTGATCACGATCGGTCAGCGGGCTCGCGAAGCTCTGGGCGAGGAACAGGTTTTCTTGCTGGGTTTTGCAAGCGACCGAGGCAGCTTTCGCGCCGGACGGCGCTGGGGGGAACCGGGCGGAACCGTCATGCAACTGACTACGGCCATTGACGGGACGCTGGACGCATTCCTGCGGGACGGGGTGGGGCATAACACATACTTCCTACCGCTGGCGGCTGCCCGCCTCAATCCGGCCTTGCGCGAGCCGGTCGGACACCGAGCCATCGGTATCGTGCATGCCTCGGGGGGAGAGCCGCGTCACAGCTATGTCCCCAGCATAATTCCGCTGCGCTACGACGGCCTGCTGTTTATCCGCGAAACCAAAGCCCTGAACGGACTCAATCCGTTGCACGCCGACCCGCCCCGGGAGCTTGTGGAAGAGGTTTCGCGCATCTACTGAGACAAGGTGCGTCAGCGGGGGAACTGACCATTCTACGGTGTATCCTGGCCTGTGGGCGTATGGTTCTGAAATTGGAAGACGGCCTCGATGCCATAGATCTACATCTACCCCGAGCTCATTCGTCACGGCGAGGATGTGCGCGCCGCCGCGCAGCGATTGATGGAATGTGTCCTCGATCGGTTTCCGCGGGCTGGTAACCATGTGACCGGAGACGCCCTGTATGCCGACACCGAATGGTTCAAATCCGCGCTTTTCCGAGGCCGGCATACCCTGGCGGTCTTGAAGGACAATCGTCACCACTTGGGCAAGGATGCGCGAAGGCGGTTCCATGCTCTAGCGTCCGGTCTGTAAAAGGTAGTCGTAGAATCTCGGCAGAAAAATCCGGGACGAAATGCATGCTGATTACATGTTGCTATTATGGGGATTTCTACTACTATGCTGGACATCCTCAAAGGAGAAGGCATGCCAGACTTTATTAGCGAGATGGGCGGTCTTGAACTGGTGTTCGTAACCTGCGCGGCGTTCGGTACGGTTTTATTCATGGCCCGGCTGGCCCTGATGCTGATTGGCGGGGGACAGGAAGGCGATGCCGACGGGGTCGACGGGGATGCCGGACCGGAGCCAGTCGACCACGGTATTTCCGAATCCGATCTGAGTTTCAAAGCCTTATCGCTACACGGAATTACCGCGTTTTTCATGATGTTCGGGCTAGTCGGCTGGGCTTTGGTTCGCCAGGGTAATGTGGCTCCCGCATACTCAATCGGCGGCGGCGTCTTGGCTGGGTTGGTGACCATCTGGGTTATGAAAAAGCTCTTCCAGATGGCCGGCACGCTCCAACGCAGCGGGACCATGAATCTCCATAATGCCGTCGGTCAGGAAGGCAATGTCTATCTGACCATTCGTCCCGGCCAGATCGGTAAGGTGCAAATCATATTTCAGGGCCGACAGGCCGTATTGAATGCCACTACCACGGGCTCCGAGGAGATCAAAACCGGACAGCGGGTCCGGGTGGTAGCGGTTAATGCGGACACCCTGGTAGTCGAAAAGACGACTACGTAACCGTTTTATCACAGAAAGGGATTGTGATGCCTGCCACCACTATCTGGTTGTTTGTCATTGTCGCATTCGTAGTTCTGGTTCTCTCGACGCTGATGTTTCTGGCGTCGCGATACAAACGCTGCTCCTCCGACCAGATTCTAGTGATCTACGGACGGGTCGGAAAAAATCAGTCGGCCCGCTGTATCCACGGCGGGGGCACCTTTGTCTGGCCGCTCATCCAGGACTACGCCTACATGAGCCTGACGCCGATGACCATGACCATTCCGCTGGAAAACGCCCTGTCGATGCAGAACATCCGCATCAACGTACCCAGTACCTTCACCGTGGGCATCAGCACCGAACCGGCGATCATGACCAACGCCGCCGAGCGTCTGCTGCGGATCAGTCCCCGAGAAATCGAGGACATGGCCAAGGAAATCATCTTCGGCCAGTTGCGTCTTACCGTCGCCTCATTGACCATCGAGCAGATCAACCAGGACCGCGAAAGTTTCCTCGAATCGATCCGCAAGAACGTCGAGCCGGAACTGAACAAGATCGGCCTGTATCTGATCAACGTGAACATTACGGATATCACCGATGGCTCCACCTACATCGAGAGCATCGGCAAGAAGGCCGCCGCCGAGGCCATCAACGCGGCCAAGGTCGACGTGGCCGAACAGGAGAAGATCGGGGCCATCGGCGAAGCCCAGGCCGTGCGCGAACGTACGATCCGCGTCGCCGAAAACTTTGCCGAGTCGGAAAAGGGGCAGAAAAAGGCCGAGGCCGACAAACGCGTCTTCGTGCGTCAGCAGGAAACCACCGCATCGGTCGGCGAGGCGGAAGCCGACCGCGAAAAAAATATTCGTCTGGCCGAAAACGTCGCCCAGGCCGAAAAGGGGCAGAAGAAAGCTGAAGCCGACAAGCGTATCTTCGTCCAGCAGCAGGAAGCCGAAGCCGTCAAGGGTGAAAAACAGGCGGTCGCCGAGCAGCGTATCTATGTGCAGGAGCAGGAAGCCCTGGCCGTCGGCGGGGAGAACAAGGCCAAGGCCGACATCGCCGATGCCGAAGCGCTCCTGGCCATCAAGCGGGCCGAGGCCCTGAAAAAAGGCGAGGTCGCCCGGCGGCAGGCCGAAGTGGAAATCCAGAAGGCCCAGTATCTGGCCGAACAACAACGGCTCAACGCCGAGATCATCGTCCGGCAGGAGACCGAAAAACGTAAGATCGAGATCGACGCCGAGGCCGAGGCCGAACGGCTACGTCGCGAAGCCCGCGGGCAGGCCGACGCGATTCTGGCCAAATACGAAGCCGAGGCCAAGGGTATCCGCCAAGTGCTGGACAGCAAGGCCGCCGGATATAACGCCCTGGTCAAGAGCTGTAACGGCGATGCCCGGGCCGCTTCCACCCTGCTGATGATCGAAAAGCTCGAGGAGATCGTCGGCCGTCAGGTCGAGGCCATCAAGAATCTCAAGATCGACAAGATCACCGTCTGGGACACCGGTGGCGGCGACAAGGGCGGCTCCTCCACCGCCAATTTTTTGTCCGGCATGATCAAGGCCCTGCCCCCGCTTCAGGAGGTCGCCGGAATGGCCGGCGTGCAGCTTCCCGACTATCTGGGACGCATGGCGGAGGAGAGTAATCAACCGGCAGCGAACGCAACGATGACGCCCAACTCTGTTAAGCCGGAAACGCGGTCCGAGCAGTGACCATCCGCTGGTCGCGTCCTCAAGGGTGAGCTCATGAAAGAAGGAAAAAGGTTGACCGTGGGTCGGGTGGCAGCGGCGATGGAATATTTGGCGCCGTCGAAATTGGCCCAACCATGGGACAACGTCGGGCTTTTGATCGGCTCACCCGCAGCCCCCTGTCGTCGGGTCCTGTTGACGATCGACCTGACGGGGGCGGTTTTGGCGGAAGCAACCAGCCGACAATGTCAGGCGGTTATAGCTTACCACCCACCGTTGTTTCAACCGATCAAGAGCGTCCGCGCCGACCATCCGGGCACCGAATCCATCGTCCACCAAGCCATCGCGGCCGGCCTGGCCGTCTATTCGCCACACACGGCCCTCGACGCAGCGGACGGCGGCACCAACGACGTGCTTGGGCAAATGTGCAGCCTGTCCGACGTAATGCCGTTTGAGTATGTTCAGGTTGGGCCACGACAATTCAAAATGGTCACGTTCGTACCCACGAATAACCTGGACGCGCTGTCTAGGGCGATGTTCGCGGCGGGCGCCGGTCGTATCGGCGATTACGAACAGTGCAGCTATCGCCTGCGCGGCGAGGGAACTTTTTTCGGGACGGAGAGTACCACCCCTCGGGTAGGCCGGCGCGGCCGACTAGAAACCGTGCCCGAAATTCGCCTGGAAATGGTGGTACCCGAACCGGCTCTGCCGCAGGTGACCGCAGCTCTGCGCGCCCATCACCCATATGAAGAACCGGCATTCGATATTTATCCGCTGACAACATCTCCAACGATGGGCATCGGTCGGGTTGGCCGGCTTCCGGCCGGCATGACTCTGGGGCGACTGGGCAGCCTCCTGCAACGCGGCACCCAATCAAAAATAATCACCCTGGTCGGCTCGAAAACGACTCGCCTTACACAAGCTGCGGTTTGCGTGGGGGCCGCCGGGCGGCTTCCCATGGACAAGCCCAACTCCGCCGACTGCGATGTAATTGTCACCGGGGAAATCCGCCATCATGACGCTTTGGCGATCCTGCGCAACGGCAAGACGGCCATCGCTTGCGGGCATTGGGAGAGCGAACGGCCGGTACTCAAACCCCTGGCCGCCAGACTGACCAAGGCTTTACCTGAAATCAAGTTTCTCATCAGCCGGCGGGATGCCGGGCCGTTTATTCCGCCGACCAGGATGTCCGGAGATTAACGCCCGGATTATTCCGAGGGGGGTTGGAGATGCTCGCGCAGGCCCTCGACCACGCGGCCAAACGTTTCCGCATTGCGGGGATCCGCCTCCATGAGTTTCTCATGGGCCTCGATGACCAGTTCGGCCAGTTCATCTAATTCCGTATCGCGTGCGGAGAATGGCATCCACTCCGAGATGGCCGCGGGTATCCCGGCCTCGACATGAAAAAAATGTAAAACGTGCATTTTCCGCAAGGCGTCCTCAACGGCCGTAGGCATACCGTAAAGGCAGATGCGCGGGCCGGCTTCTTCCCGATTCCGCAAGGCCAAACTCAGAAGCCTTCCGGCAAAGCTGCTATCCATATAACAGGCCCGACTCAGATCAAAGTAAATCTCCGCGATACTGGCGGTCATATACTCGTGCAACAGGCGTTGTACGCGAGCGGCCTGTACGGCAGTGCAGGGCCCTTCGACTTTGATCGCCAGCACATTGTCCAGCCGGCCGTATTGTATCTGCGCCACCTCGGGCATAAGCGTTAACGCTCCCTTACGACTCTGATTCCTGTCAACCATTGATCATTTTACCACAAACCGATGTCGATTACTGCCGACCTGACGGGAACCCCGCTTGCCGAGGGCTTGGTCCGGAAAAACTTGGCAAATACCTAATAATATGCTACTTTCGGGCGAATTCATGGGAATGACCGGGGGGAGCGATCCCGCCTTACGAATCTTAACTACAAGGAATCACCGACATGAGCAGACTGGCAGGCCATTGCGTAGTAGCCCAATCCGGAGGACCAACCGCGGTGATCAACGCCTCGGTATGTGGTGTAATTCAGACCGCTCTGAAACACCCGGAAGTATTTACCGGCGTATATGGCGCCAATCATGGAATACTTGGCGTGTTGAATGAAGACTTGTTCGATCTCGGAAAGGAGGATCGGGCGGTTATCGACGCGCTCAAGCGAACGCCAAGTTCCGCACTGGGCACCTGCCGCTATAAGCTGAAAAGCATCGAGAAAAGCCGAGTCGATTACGAGCGTATCGTAAAGGTCTTCAAGACCCACGATATCCGCTATTTCTTTTATGCCGGCGGGAACGATTCGATGGACACCGCCGACAAGATCAGCCAACTTGCCGGCCAGATGGGCTATGACCTGGTCGCCATCGGCGTGCCGAAGACCATTGATAACGATCTGCCCATGACCGATCACTGTCCTGGTTTCGGCAGCGCGGCAAAATACGCGGCCACCTCGGTCATGGAAGCCGGTCGGGATACCGAGGCCATCTCCGCGAAAAAAGACTATAGCGCTATCGTCGAGATCATGGGCCGCCATGCAGGCTGGCTGGCCGCCGCGACCGGCACCGCCCACCGTGATGAAAAAGATGCTCCGCATCTGGTCTATCTTCCGGAGGTCGCGTTTTCCATCGAGCGGTTTATCGCGGATGTCCGGGACGTGATACGGCAGGTCGGGTTCTGCGTTATCGCGGTTGGCGAGGGGATTCGGGACGACAAAGGCAAGCTGCTCGCCGAGGTTGGCGGGCAGTTCGCCAAAGACGCCTTCGGCCATACCCAGCTCGGTGGAGCGAGCGAAACCCTGCGGGAAATCGTGGAAAACGAGGTGGGGATCAAGTGCCGGACGATCAAGCTGGGCAACTGCCAGCGTCAGGCGATGCATTTCGCCAGCCTGACCGATGTGAACGAGGCCTGGCAATGCGGGGCCGCCGCGGTCGAGGCCGCCCTCGCCGGCCACAACTGTAAAATGGTCACCTTGGTGCGCGGCGGTAACGGGCCGGAAGATTATAGCTGTTCAACGGGACTGGCCGACCTCTCCTCAGTGGCCAATCATGAAAAGCTGGTACCCCGGTCATTCATTAACCAGACGGGTAACCATATAACCCAGGCGATGCGTGACTATGTTATGCCCCTGATGCGTGGACAGGCCCCAATCGACATCGGCCCGGACGGCCTGCCGATTTACCCGCGCTTACGAGGATTCGCTATCCCGAAAAAGGTGACCTGACCGCGTTTTTAATACGCACCCCTTTACGAGATTACGCTGAAGATGCTTCCGGCCGGCTTGCGCACGGCCATGGAGCAGGGGTTTTGCGAAGCCCCAGTGGCCCATCAGAGAGGAGCCGCGATTCTCTATTCAAACATCTGTAACTGGAAACGTTCGAGGGCGAACTTGCTGACCGGATGATCGACGTTCATCGGATATTGGCCGCTGAAACAAGCCGTGCAGTAATGACGCCCCGGGTGCTTTACGCAGGCCAGCATCCCTTCGATCGACAGATAATGCAGCGAATCGACGCCCAGGTAGGCGCGGATCTCCTCCACGTTTTTTTCGTGGGCGACCAGCTCCTCGCGGGTTGGAAAATCAATACCAAAATAGCATGGATGCTGAATCGGCGGGCTGGCCACCCGCAGGTGAATCTCTTTTGCCCCCGCCGCCCGTAATGTCCCGATCTTGCCGCGAGTAGTCGTGCCCCGTACCACCGAATCCTCGACCACGATCAGACGTTTGCCCTTGACCGTGGGCTTGATGACGTTCAACTTCATCTTGACCGTTAGATTGCGCTGGTTTTGCTCGGGCATGATGAAGGAGCGTCCGGCGTAGTGACTGGTGATAAAGGCCCGGCCGTAGGGAATCCCACTCTGCCGGGCGTACCCCAGGGCCGCGCAGCGGGCGCAGTTAGGAATGGCCACCACGGCATCGGCGTCGACCGGCGCTTCCGTCGCCAGACGGGCCCCCATGGCCGTACGCACCTCGTGGACGTTCTCGCCAAATACGTCGCTGGCCGGGTCGGCGAAATAAATCTGCTCGAAAATGCAGTAGGCCGGCCGAAAGGTGTTGGGCGGCGTGATCCGCTGGCTCTGGACAGTGCCGTCGTCGTAGATGGCCACCGCCTCGCCCGGTTCCACCTCGCGCCAGAACTTCGCGTCGATGATGTCGAAGGCGCAGGTCTCGCTGGCCACCACGACCGCCCCGTTGTCCATGCGTCCCAGGACCAGCGGGCGGAATCCGTATGGATCGCGGGCGGCCACCATCCGGTTGGGAAACAGAAACAGCACGCTGTAAGCCCCCTGCAGGTGGCTCAGCACGTGGGCCGCCGGATACCGTTTGTCCAGATGGGCAGGGTTGGCGAGCAGATGCACGATCACCTCCGTGTCGGAGGTGGTGTTGAAAATCGCTCCGTGCTCCTCGTATTCCTTGCGTAACAAACCGGCGTTAATCAGGTTTCCGTTATGGGCGACGGCCACCTGTCCGCGCGAATAGTTCACCAGCAGCGGCTGGATGTTGACCTCGTGGCACGAGCCGGTGGTCGAGTAGCGAACATGCCCGATGGCAAAGGGGTTCGCCAATTCCTCCAGCCGGCGGCGTGTGAACACGTCGGTCACCAGCCCCATGCCCACCGAACGCTTGAACGCGCGGTCGTCACGGGTAACTATGCCCGCCGATTCCTGCCCGCGGTGCTGCTGGGCATACAAACCGAGATACGTCAGCCGCGCCGCATCGGGATGACCGGCGATGCCGAACAGGCCACAGTGATGTCGCATGGACGGGGATAACACGTCGATGAAGATCCTTCCTTGTGCAGGCATTCGACGCTAAAACAACAATCTATCGATCGTCGGCCACCGCGTCAAGGTCCACTACCCACAAAGTTCAACATAACCGGCATATAAATCGCTTGTTGCAGGTAACACCGCCAACGCTCTACGGGAATTACCCCATGTCATTCCGGCTTGCCAAAACACATGCTGTCACCATGGGCTGCATATTATATTATCGAATATACACTATAAGTGTATCAATTGATGACCCAAATACGCCTAGATAATCATATACACAGAATACCCACGGAGATTATCGGCCTTCCTTATATTATCTCTGGTTCGCGTCTGTCTTATCGGCCAATACCCCTTACGTATTACAAGGGTTTTGCCGATTCTATCAAACCGGCCGTCTGTATCATCCGAAATACCCTTACGGGAAGCTATATCCGGTCAGGCGTCCTTTGACTTGACCGGCCCGTAAACCGGATTCATCCACAGGTTCGCCGTATTCGGATGCAGGTCATGGACAACGGGAAACAAGTACTGACCACCGGGCAGGTCGCCAGAATCTGCAACGTCGCCCCCCGCACCGTGTCCAAATGGTTCGATACCGGACACCTGCGCGGCTACCGCATCCCCGGCAGTCGCGACCGGCGTATCCCGCTCAACCAGTTGGTCCGGTTCATGAAAGCCAACGGCATCCCCCTGGACAAGCTGGAAAACGGCCTGACCCGGCTCCTGATCGTGGACGAACAGAAGGACTTGACCGATCTGCTGGCCGGGGCCCTTACGGACCGCAACGGCTACGAGGTCCGGGTGGCAGCCAATGCCTTCGAGGCCGGCGGCATCACCCAGGAGTTTTGCCCGGCGGTCGTGGTGGCCGACGTCGATCTGCCGGGAATCGACGGACGCACCCTTTCCCGTTTCATCGCCGGCCGCTCCGAGCTGCACGGCATCCGGCTCATCGGCATGAGCGCCTCTCTCGACGACACCGAACGGCAAACCCTCCGCCAGGAAGGTTTTCATAATACTCTGGCCAAACCGTTTAACATTCAACAACTTATTCAGGTCATCGAGGCCACGCTCCGCGCGGAAGTGGCCTGAGATAGTTCCCAGATTCATTCCGTATAACATGACCTCCGCCATCGATCATAACCTGTTGAGCCTGGCTTAAGAGGCCGGATGGATCTTTGCAGATTGAACATCAGATATTCAATCTGCAAGGAAATCGGTTAGACATCCGCGTAGGCCAACCTCCTACAAAATAGAAACGGCCGGCCGATCCCGACGCTGGGGGATCGGCCGACCATTCTGGAGTAATACGCCATGGAGGCGCGGAGGTAAGGAGGTATTGCGTATATTGGTTTGCTGCCCGGGTCACGTCCCTGATATCGCCCGGCCGGGCGTCGTTTATTCCTTTCATCAGGTTATTGGTCTTTGGCTGATGGAACCTTTCATCAACGTAGACATTTTTCACGACCAGCCATTCTCTGGGGATTACGCCCAACATGGTTCTTTGCGGGTCTGCTCGTGAAAGATCGCGCCCACGACAGGCCAATTATTCTCAGGCCCGGGGTATGTCCCCGGAACGATGGTCGTACATCATGGATGGGATGGCTCGTCTATGGCGGCCTGAACAAGGGAGGCAGATTCATAAGGTATCGCCGGAAGTTTTAGGGTATACTGGCCGGTTCAGGGCGTTAAAGGAGGCGCTATGCTCAACGCATTCAGGCCGTTTTTGGGTCTGCTGATGCTGCTGGGGATAGTGTGCGCGCCGTGGAGTTGCGTTCCGAACGGCCCGGCCGATGATCCCGATGGCTGGGCCGCGGTGGTCCCGGCAAATGAGATCGAACCCAACGAGTACCCCCCGCAGGCCACGCCGGTCACTTTCGACGCGACCGGCCGGGCCCGTCTTCTGGGTAACATCCCTGACCTTAAAGAACGCCTCGACGTTGATTTCTTCGCCCTGGGTCCGATACAGGCCGGCGACCGGCTGCGGGCCAGGGTGCTCACGCCGGATTCCGAGCTGGATGCCCTGCTGGCCGTCTTTGACGCGGAGAACAAGCTGTTCATCGTCAATGATAACGCGAACATCGCGCCGCGGCCGTACGATCCGGCCGTCGATGAAATCATCCGTCACGACAGCGAATACTTCATTGGCGTCATGCGTCCCGGATTCGCGGCGTTCACCGGCGGAGACTACGAATTACGGATCCAGGTGGACCGGGGCGGCGAGCCGGTTCCGCCACGGGGGCAGATCCTGCTGCTCAATTTCGCCGGCGGCCGGGTCGAGCTGGGCGGCGGGAATCATCTGACCATCGCCCCCTTCGACGCCGGCAATATCGACGCGATGTACGCCGGCCGAACCGAGCAGGTCAAGCGCTGGATCGTGCGGACGGTACGACAGAACTTCGCCCGGTTCGATCTGACCATTTACAGCACGGACGACGCGCCCGACTTGCCGGACGACGGCGTGTCCATTGTGTATTTCGGCGGCTACGACGCAGGCGGGCTGGGTATCGCCCTGAACGGGACGGATTTTTACAACTGCGATCGCAACGACGTGGCGGTGGTTTTCACCGAGCGGTTCACGCCCGATCTTTTCACCGACCCGCCCGACGCGACGCGGCTGGGCGTGGCCATCGGCAATATCGCTTCTCACGAGGCGGGACACCTGTTCGGCCTCAGCCACGTGCGCGACGCGGCCGACGTGATGAACACCTACGACGCCCCGGACCATCTGCTGACCGATCAGCATTTCAAGGCCTCGACCCTCGATCAGTTCGTGATCCCCCTGCCGAGCCTATTTTACGTGGAGCACCTGTTTTTCCCGGAACAGGATGGAACCATGCTGCTGAGGCAGATTCTCGGCCGAGCGGCCCCGGCGACCAAAAGGACGGTGGACCTGGGAGGCGATCCGTCGGTACTGGTAGTGGCCGACTTTGACGACGACGGGTGGGCGGATCTGGCGGTAGCCAACACCACGATGTCGGAAATATATGTGCTGTTTAACGATGAGGGGCATTCATTTGCCATTGCCGGCCCGTTTTACGTCGGGGCCGGGCCGATAGACCTGGCGGCCGCCGACTTTGACGGCGACGGCACGACCGACCTGGCCGCCTGTAACCTGAATGACGATAACATCGCGTTCCTGTTCAATCGCACGGAGGAAGGCCCCGAAGTCGGCCCGGCGGCGGTACGGGACGGGCCATGGCAGATGGTCGCCGCCGATTTCAACGGTAACGGCTCGACCGATCTGGCCGTCCTGCACGCGTGGTCCAACGATATAGCCGTCCTGATGAACAACGGCGACGCCACCTTCGCCCCGCCGGCGGTGGTGGCCAGCAGCTCGTTCTTGATTTCCCTGACCGCGGCCGACCTGAACGGCAACGGAGCGGTCGATCTGGCCTATATCGACTGCGGCATGGATAGCGAGCTGGGGGCTCCGGATGCATTTTGGAAATGCTATATCGTGGTTCTGCTGAACGACGGAGAAGGCGGCTTCGTGCAGGCCGGCTTTTTTGCGAACGAATACTCGCCCCGGCGGATCATCGCGGCCGACGTGAACCAAGATGGGGCCATGGATCTGTTGTTCGCGGATCAGTTGTTTGGCGGGGTCGTGGTTATGCTCAACGACGGGGCGGCGGGTTTTGTCGAAGGGGGTTTCTATCCGACAGGTCGCTTGCCCGAAGCCCTGGCCGTCGCCGACCTGAACGGGAATGGGCACCTCGACGTGGTAGTGGCCAACACGGGCGACAACGACGTATCCGTACTGCTTAACCGGGGCGACGGCACCTTCGCGGCCCAGTGGCCTTACGGCACGGGCGCGTCTCCCGTCTTCGTGGCGACGGCCGATTTCAACGGCGACGGGGCCGTGGACATTGCCGTGGCCGAGCGGGATACGGGCCATGTGACCTTTTTGTTTAACCGCGGCGATGGGACGTTCGCCGATGGAGTCGAGCCTTATTGAACGATAACGGGTGTTCGGCGGTCCGGGACACAGGGCCAAGTGCATGGACCGTCTATCGACGAGGCAGCGCATGCAGCGCATCAGTATAATTAGACCGGCGATCATGCTCGCCCTGGCGGTCAGTACGATCCTGACCTCTGGCCAGGGTTGCCAGGGGCCGAACAATCTCCCGCCGGACTTTTCGGTGATCACCAGTTGCGGCCTGTCGGCGACCGAATGCGTGCCGCTGGCCGGCTCGTCGCCTTACGCCCTGGCCGTCAGCGACTTGAACAATAACGGCATTCTCGATCTGGTTTCGGTCAATTTCGGGGCGAACAATATCACCATCCTGCTCAATAACGGCGATGGCACGCTGACTTCGGCGGGCAACAAGGCCACCGCCCGCAATCCGCTCTCGGCGGTGCTCGGCGACTTCAACGGCAACGGCCTGCTTGATATCGCCGTCGGCGGCGGGTTCCACATTTCCCTGTTTTATAACGAAGGCAACGGGCGTTTTTCCTCCCCTTCCCGGATCGATATGGATTACACGCCCTCGAATCTGGCCACGGCCGACTTCAACGGCGACGGGCATATCGATCTGGCCTCGGCCAACGGGGCTTACGACAACATCACCGTGTTTACCAACGACGGCACGGGGCGATTTACCCAAACCCAGATCATCCGGGTCAGCCTGTACTTCGTGCAGTTGAACGGCTTGATCGCCGCCGACCTGAACGGCAATGGCCGGCCCGACCTGGCCGCCTCCCACCGGTTCTCGGGTAATGTGTCCGTTCTGCTGAACGACGGACAAGGCCATTTCACTGAACAGAAAACGGTTACGGTCAGGCCCGGGCACTTGTTCAACGGTATGAACGCGGGCGATCTAAACGGCGACGGCCTGATCGATCTGATCGTGGCCGACAACGGCGATCCCTTCGACGAGCAGGACACCGGCGGGCTGCTGATTCTGTTTAATAACGGCGGGGGCGATTTCGCGCCGCCGGTCGAGGTTGCCGCCGGGGACAGTCCGGTCTGGCCGGCCGTCGCCGACCTGAACGGCAATGGAGCGGCGGACCTGGCGGTGGCCAATAATGTCTCCGGCGACGTTTCCCTCCTGTTCAACGACGGCCAGGGTAGCTTTTCCCTGGTCGAAAACGTTACCGTCGGGGCCGGTCCCAGTTTTGTCGCCCCGGCCGATCTCGATAGCGACGGAGCGGTCGATCTGGCCGTCGCCAATTTTACCGCCAACACCATCTCGGTTCTGCTCAACGACGGGAGCGGCTTGTTCGCGGTTTCCGAGTGACATCACCACCCCATTACGCCGCAATCGAGAACCTAATAGCATCACAGAGCCATAAAACGTCACATAAGTCACCCAATGACAAGCGTTTAAGAATTATCTATCTTTTTGCCCCCCTTTCCTGAAAGGTCCGAGAGGCTACCGACCAATTTCCCTTCGTAAGCATCGGGTCGAGTGATCCGGGCAAACAAAAAACAAGGAAAAAATCAAAGGAACAAGGAGATTGGTCATGACACGGAAACTGTACAACGCCATTCGGGTGAAATTGGCAGGGTTGCTGGTAGTCGGCGGGACGGCCTTTGCAGGGTTGCCGATGAATGGATGCGACGGCACGCTGACCATCCAGTTGCAGGACGGCGCGGGTAACGGTATTGGGATCAACGACCTGCTCAACGGCTTGACCGGAGGCAGTGATTCCTACATGGATTCCGGCTACGATGATGATTTCGACAGTTGGGATGACGACTTGGATACCGGCTGGGACGATGGCTGGGGCTCTTCCGCTCCGACGCAATATCCTACCTACTACGGGGGTGGCGGCGGATCATGGGCGACGGCCTCGGCGGGATCATGGTTCTGAACCCTCCAACAACCTACGCAACACAAGCGCCCGGATGCGTCCAACCATCCGGGCGTTTTTTTAGCCGTACGGCCTATCCGAACGTATCAACCCGTCGTGTATCCAGGGGTTCCATTACGACCCGTTCAGTGCCATCGGCAACCCCAGACGTAACACAGAAACGTTGGATTACTCCACGATCACTGCATCACGTTCGCCCTCTTATTCCGGCTCTCAAGGCCCTGATAAATGCATTCGGCAGCGGCTGACAGTTTGGGCCGACCTCCAGCAGGCGCTTCCTAATACGAAGGCCGCTCATGGTCTTCGATCAATAATCGGCGGTTGCAAAATTGTCGTCCTCTGCCTATCGTATTTGACGAAATTTGTGGTTTTCAGGCCACACCAGACCGACTCGTGGTAATATTCGCGACCCTCGCCGGCACTCAGTTTAATCGAGGGTTCCGCCGACGTGATCAGGTCACCGGCGCGTTCCTGCACAGCGAAAGGTGGACACTATGGTATTCTGGGATTGGATTGTCATTGGTTTGTATTTTAGCACCTTGCTGGGCATGGCCTGGTGGGTCATCAGCCAGCGCCAGGATTCTTCGGCGGATTATTTTCTGGCCGGCCGCAATGTCGGCTGGTTCGCTGTCGGCTGCTCGCTATTCGCCTCCAACATCGGCTCAGAGCACCTGGTGGGCCTGGCCGGCACCGGGGCCAACGATGGGGTGGCCATGGCCCACTACGAGTTACATGCCTGGTGCCTGTTGATACTCGGCTGGGTTCTGGTTCCGTTCTATGCCCGCAGTCTGGTTTTCACCATGCCGGAGTTTTTGGAACGGCGTTATACGCCGGCCGCCCGATGGTTCCTCTCCCTGGTCAGCCTGATCTCGTATGTCTTCACCAAAATCGCCGTATCCCTGTT
The DNA here is from genome assembly GCA_012729595.1 of Phycisphaerales bacterium. Classification (GTDB taxonomy): domain Bacteria; phylum Planctomycetota; class Phycisphaerae; order UBA1845; family PWPN01; genus JAAYCU01. The sequence goes on along the minus strand of JAAYCU010000344.1, from coordinate 13,595 downwards.
CGCGGCCGGCATTGTTTTTCAGACTCTTTTTCCCGAGCCGTTACTCGGTAATCTTAGTAACTTCTGGCTGGGAGCGATCGGCGTGGTGGTCGTAACCGGGATCTATACCGTACTCGGCGGTCTGCGGGCGGTGGTTTATACGGACATGATCCAGGCCGGCGTACTGATCGTCGGGTCGATCATGCTCACGGCGTACGGGCTCAACGCGCTCGGAGGCTGGGGCGAGTTGTACAATATCTGCGGTTCGGACATGTTCAACCTCTGGAAACCGCTTACCACCCAGGAATTCACGCTCGCGAATGTGCTCTGGACGGAGCAGAAATTCCCATGGTTGGGCATGCTGTTCTGCGCCCCGGTAGTCGGCTTGTGGTACTGGTGTACCGACCAGTATATCGTGCAACGAACGCTGGCCGCCCCGAACCAGACCCAGGCTCGCCGCGGCACCATCTTTGGGGCTTATCTGAAACTGCTTCCGGTGTTCCTGTTCATCGTCCCGGGCATGATCGCCTACGCCCTGGCCAAGTCCGGCGGGGTTTACGCCGGCTTACTCGAACCCGGGGCCTCGAATCAGGCCTATCCGATGCTGGTAAGAAACCTGTTACCCGCCGGCTTGCGTGGCCTTGTAGTAGGAGCATTGCTGGCCGCCCTGATGAGTTCGCTGGCGTCCGTGTTTAACTCCTGCTCCACTCTCTTTACTATCGACATCTACAAAAAAATGTATCCCAAAGCCACTGAGCACACTCTGGTTTGGGTCGGGCGAATCGCGACCAGCATTATGGTCATGTTTGGCCTGATCTGGATACCGCTTATCACCATGATGTCCGACACCCTGTACGAATATCTCCAAAGCGTGCAGGCGTACATCGCTCCGCCGATCGCCGCGGTATTCTTCTTCGGCGTATTTTCCAGACGCGTCAACGCTAAGGGATGTATGACCGGCCTGATCGCCGGGTTCGTCATCGGCATGTTCCGACTGGGCTGTGAAATCTGCACCAAATCCACCCAGCCCGGCGGACTACTTGAGAATAATGCATTCCTGTCTCGATTGTTCGCCGACGGCACTTTCTTGAACGGCCTGGCGACAATCAATTTCCTTTATTTCTCGATGATGTTGTTCACCATTTGCGTGATCTTCATAACCGGCGTCAGTCTGCTTACCGGTGCACCGGCCCCGGCGAAGATTCAAGGCTTGACCTTCGCCACTCTTTCCGCCGAGGACCGCCGTATTACTCGGGCCAGTTGGAACAAGTGGGACGTGATCCACACCAGCACCGTGATCTTGCTTATTCTCATTGCGTATCTGTATTTCCGCGGGTAAGGTCCGTCGCCCGGCCAATGAAGATACGATAGTGCAGCCAGGCGCGGAAGCCATCCGACGCCGGCTCGAAAACTTGATCGATACGGCCGAAGCGTTCGGCAAGACGGACCTGAATCCTGTCCATGTCCGCCCCGCCGATCTGATAACGACGGGCCAGTTCGGCCGAATCGAGCGGCAAGGGCGGGCCGGGCTCGATGGATTCGACCGCGAAGCCGGCCTTTTCGAGAAGATCGCGGAGGACCGACGTGGTGGGGTAATGCTTGGGGGAATGCATGTCGGCATAGAGCTGATTGAGGCATTCGGCATCTCCCGGATCGTCAAAACAGGCGGATTGATGCACGAAGTACTCGCCCGGACGCAGGTGGCCGCGAATGGCGGTGAGCGCCTCCGGCAGATGGTCCTTGCCGAAATAATGCAGTACGGAACGCATCAGGAAAAGAACGCGCCGATCACTGCCGCCCACGATCTCGCGTTGAAACTCGGTAAGGCCGCAGCAGACCTTATGCACCCGCGGGTGATGATCGCCCCCCAGTTGCCGCGGCGAAAGCTCGACGTTGACGAAATGCAAGGCGGGATCAGGCAAATCGTTCATAAGCTGCCCGAGCAGATACCCCGTACCCCCGCCGAGATCGACGATGACCTCGGGCGCACTGGAGCGAACGGTTCCCACCGCCGCCTCGACGAGTGGTCGAGCCACTTGCGGGTCGGCGAAATAGCCGCCGTGGGCCGAGGCCCATACCGTGCCGTGAATAGCCATCTCCCGGGTAATACAGTCGTCCGTCAGCATAACCTTCGCAGCCCTTTCCATCGTGTACGGGTTCCCTCGAAAACGATGGAAGCCTACCTGATCGGGAATTGCCGGGCAATTCACCGCCGGCCATGATTGAGTCGACGCGCCTCGGCCGCCGCGAGAAGTATGCGTACTATTATTCCAGACCGCGAATCGATTGGATGCCCGGAACCTGAACACTCCAGAGAGAGCGATCATTCGTGAAAAACACTTCCCATCCCTCACGTTCCGTACGCTGGTATTCAACGGAATCGATGTCTTTCCATAACTCTTTCCCAAGGCCGTCCAAGGCCTCAATAGGATCCATAGCGGACACCGGCTCATCGGTTTGCACGGTCACTCGTAGAGGAATACCGGTGGGAAGATCGACTGTTTCGTCGGGTATGAGTACCTTTCCGTCATAATGGGCGGTCAAGCGAACCATGTTGCACCTCTATCAATAAAGTAACATTACACCCGGATGAATGCAACGTACGATACCCTCGGAATACATGGCGAAGAGCCGGATATCCGATCTCCGGCCCGAACAAAAAGGTATCGAAACAGCGCCTGAGCCTCTGAATACGAACCGATTTAAGTCAGGGGCATCACGCACCAATCAGAACCCGACCGCGCGAGGGAAACGGGAATCGTCGCTGCGGCGCGGGGCGTCGGGTTCCCAGACGCCGGGGATGTCGGCGTGGCAGCCGGGGCAGTGGCCGCCGGTCATGCGGTTTTCCTCGATATGAAAACCACTGCGACGGATGAGCAACTCGCCACAGGCCGGACAATGCGTGTTTTCGCGATCGCCGACGGATCCGGCCAGATTGCCGGCATAGACAAATTTCAGCCCGGCGGCGCAGCCTATTTCATATGCGCGTTTCAACGTGCTGGCCGGCGTGGCCGGCGGGTCGGACATCTTGTAATCGGGATGGAAGGCGGTGACGTGCCAGGGGATGTCCATGCTTACCCCGGCGATGAATCTGGCGATGTCGCCCAGTTCCTGATCACCATCGTTGAAGGTGGGGATAATCAGCGTCACGATTTCCACCCAGAAGCCCATCGCCTTGAGCAATGCAATGGAATCAAGAACCACCTGGAGAGACCCTCCGAGCTTACGGTAGTTCTCCTGGCTGAAACACTTGAGGTCCACCTTGTAGAGGTCGACGTAGGGCCTTAGGAAGCGGAGGACATCCGGGGTCGCATGGCCGTTGGAGACGAAACCGCAGACGATCTCGTGCTCGCGGGCGCTTTTGAAGATTTCCACCGCCCAGTCGGCGGTAATAAGAGGCTCGTTGTAGGTGCTGACCATGACCGGGGTCTGACGCTGGAGAGCGACGGCCAGAACCTGATCGGCGGTGATCCGGTGCGGCAGGGAAACCGCCCGTTCGTCGCGCAGGGTCTGACTGGATATCCAATTCTGGCAGAAGGCACAATGCAGGTCGCATCCGAGCATACCAAAGGACAGGGCGTCACGTCCGGGGAATGCGTGAAAGAAAGGTTTCTTCTCGATGGGGTCGACGGCCAGCCCGGCGACGTAACCGGCCGGAGCATACAGCTTGCCGCCGCGATTGAAACGCACGCGGCAAATACCGGCCTTGCCTTCCGCGATGCGACAACAGTGGCCGCAGGCCAGACAACGCACCACCTGATCGCCCTCGTCCCGTACCAGCTCCGGCGCGGCCGGCATGGTATTGTCCTCGAGCAATTTGGCCAGACTGACACTCATAATGGACCCTCACGAATTGAGCCGATCTCCATCTTCCCTTTCCATTATATCCGGGAAACCAGCAGGAGGGCGCATCCCAACCAAATCCTTGACCGTATTCCACCATACAGGGACGGCTTTCCGGAACAGGCTGGAATAGATAGAATCTCCGGTAGATTCGGGGACGCTCAACTAGACAACCGGATAACAAAGGTGGTTCAATGACACGCAATATCATCGACAAGCAATGGATAGCCAGCCTGCTGAGTTTGATACTGGCGTCCGGATTAATCGGATCGGGCTGCCGCCAGACAGAACAGGATGCGGATTCGGCGGCGGAAACCTCGCCGTCCTCCGAACCGGTTTTGCTCATAGAGGATCCGGCCCCGCGATTGATCGCGGTGGATGCGCAGGATGCCGAGGACGCCCCGTTCTTCCTTCCTCGTACCGATACGATGCGTGATTGGGTCAAAACTCAACCGGTGCGTACGGGCTCGGCCGCGGATGCCACCTCAATGACCGAAGCGGGCCTGGCCGCAGTGCTGGCCACCTTCGACATCGCGCGTGTTTCGGTTTGCACCTATGAGCAGCCGGAACTAAGGGCCGAGGTTTTAGCGATAGAAACCGGTACGCCGGAAGACGCTTTCGGGATATTCAGTCTGCTGGCAGATGGGATATGGATTTTCAGGGGTGATCGAAGTATCCGAGCCCAGGTGGAAGCCGCGGCACCGGTCTGGTACGGGTGGCAAGGGCATAGCCTTATCCGGGTGCGCGGCGAGGGGCGGATCAACCCACAAACGGAGAAGGCCCTGGCCGACCTTCTTGGGCGAATTATCTTTTATATCCCCGCGACAGACGCCCCCCTCCTGGCCCGGACAATACCGCCGGCCAGCCGGGTCGACAGTCGCATCTGGGTGGTGCGGGATCTACGACCGCTACGCGAACACTATACCGAGCTGTTCGGAACAATCGATGCAAAAGCTCTGAACGAACGCCTGGGATTAACCGGCGAGGCGATGATTTCCGTGGCCCGCGTCCGGCAGGAGCCAAGCCATACCGAAGAATTGATCTGGCTGGCGCAGTACCCGAACGCCACCGCGGCACAGAACGCTCACACCCGATATCGCCAGGCACTGAACGACTCCGATGACAAGGGTTCCCTACTTCTCGAACCACGGGATGTGTTTGTAGTCGGCGGATGGTCTGGGCAAAGTGAACAGGTCCAACGTATGTTAAAAGAGCTACGCGAGGCTTTGCCGATCGAACCAACGCAACCCTGAGCCGTTCTTAATCGAAAACCCAATCGTGGTCAGGCGGCCTCGCGGATGGCCTGGGCCAGATCGATGCGTTTTTCGTAGATGGCCCGGCCGATGATGATCCCCCCGAGCGGCAGGACCGCCAGTCGGCGGACATCCTCGATCGTGGTGACGCCGCCGGAGGCGATGACCGGGATGGAGCAGCTTTCCGCCAGGCTTCCGGTCGCTTCGATATTCGGGCCGGCCAACATACCATCGCAACTGATATCCGTGTAGATAATGGCCGCCAGCGGCCAGGCATTGACCCGTTGAGCAATCTGAACGGCCGTCTCCTCGGTCTTCGCGGTCCAGCCGCGGACAGCCAGTTTACCCTCGCGAGCGTCAAGGCCCAGGGCGATTTTGCCCCGGCAGGCGGGTCGATGGACGAGTTCCTCGAACCAATCCCAATCCTCCAGGGCCCGCGTGCCGACTACGCACCGGGAAGCACCATGGGCGATGAGGGCTTCGATATCGGCGGCCTCGCGCAGGCCCCCGCCGATCTCCACTTTCAGGCTCGTGGCCTTCAGGATGGCTTCCACGGTAGGCAGGTTGCAGGGATGACCCTCTTTGGCTCCGTCGAGATCGACCAGATGCAGCCAGCGGGCCCCGGCCTGCTCAAACCCCTTGGCCACCGCGACCGGATCGTAGGAGTAATCGATCTGCCGGGCGTAATCGCCCTGCAACAAACGAACGCATTTACCATCACGAAGGTCAATCGCCGGCAGAATGTCCATGGTCGGTTATTTCTCCAACGGAATAATCTATGATACAAACATACGTTATAAGGTTACCTACATGACGGAGAAACATAGAGACTATCCAGACTCCTGGTCTCTCGAGCCCTCCGTCTCTCCACCTCTCCCTCGTTATTTCCCCTTGGCCTGGATACGATTTAGTTTCAGATCGACGATCTCAAGCATTTTCTCGAAATCATCTTCGCACAGCAGCTCGGCCAGTTCATCGGCGCCGAGTTTGGCGTTGATCCGGTAGGTGGCCAGGCCCTTGGAGAAATTCATATTGACGTGTTCGACCTTCTTGATCTCGTCCAAAGCCCTTTTCAGCCGGTTGGCGGCCGCGAAGTTGAAACCCTCGACCTCCAGTATCAGTTCGCCGCCTGCACTGATGGCCGTCGCCCATTGCTCCATCATCTGCTCATAAAGGGCATCGACCAGCGGCTGGCTGACGTTGACAATAGCCATCTTACCGGCCTGCGGGCTGAATTCCTTGTAGCCGCGAGCCCCACCGCGGGTGTTGGGGATACTCTTGCTGGCGATGAGTTTGCCGGTATCGGTATAGAAGCCCTTGACCTGTACGTCGCAGTTATAAAAGGAGATGGGCACGTTGTATTTTTCCTCGACGCCGGCCTGATTGGCGTTGGCGGTCCCGGCGATGAAGAAATGGGCCTCGAAGTCCTTAGCGATGGCCTGGAGTTTGGGCATGTTGTCTTCCGCGGCAGCGTCATCCATCTCTTTCTGGCGGATGGCCTCGACCGCCTTGCGGGCCACCAGATCGAAACCGCTTTTCAGCAGGCGTTCCTCAATCTGGCTTTCCAGGGCACTGCCCTCCTCCAAACGCCCGTCAATACGCTCGTTGATCCAGACCAGGATTTTCGGCCGTCCGATCTGATTGAGCAGGTTCTGCACCTCGCCCCAGCTCTGGGCCAGAACGCTTTTCGATACGTCGGCCTCGATCCAGACCTTGACCGTCCCGCCGATGACTCGATCCGGACCTTTGACGATCTTGTAATTTTTCACCAGACCCTGGGCCCGGGAGATGATCGTGTCATGGATCAACTGGTAGTTCTCGACCTTGGTGTCAGAGAATATCTCCTGCTTGCCGCCTTTTTCAAGGGCGGCGCGGAGGGCGGCCCTGATCGCCTGGTCCTGGTCCAGCCCCTCGCCTTCGGCCTGGACCTTGACTACGTCGTCCTTCGCTTGGTCCTCGGCGGCCCAAACCGTCGTCCCTCCACAGATCACGGCAATCAGCATCGCGGAGTAGGTCATGGCCGCGGATAACGCCCATTTTCGACTGAACATGATCGATCCTCCCGTGTAATTTTTATGTATTCCGATAATTGGAAAGACTCGCTACCGGATAAAAGGATAGGCCGGTCGGCCATAAACGTCCAGACCCGCAAAACCGACCCGAACAGGGTATCGACGGGGTGGCGGTTGACCAGTTCTGCCCGTGGGTCACAGGTTGCTCAGCCGCTGTTGGTAATCGTGTTCTTGTAATGCGGCGACGAGCTCGTCGAGATCGCCCTGCATGATTTTGTCTAGGCTGTAGAGATCCAGGTTGATACGGTGGTCGGTGCAGCGGTTCTGGGGGAAGTTATAGGTGCGAACCCTCTGGCTGCGGTCACCTGAACCGATCATGCCCTTACGGCTGGCGTCCCGTTCGGCCCGCTGACTCTGCACGAACTGGTCATAAATGCGGGTGACCAGGATGCGGCGGGCCTTGGCCCGGTTTTTATGCTGGCTTTTTTCGTCGCGCATGGACACGGTAATACCGGTGGGCACGTGTTCGAGCTTTATGGCCGACGACACTTTGTTGACGTTCTGACCGCCAGGCCCGCCGGCACGGCTGACGTGCTCGATGACATCCTTTTCCCAGTCGATTTGCACGTCCACTTCCTCGGGCTCGGGCAACACGGCCACGGTCGCGGCGGAAGTATGGATACGGCCCTGGGTTTCGGTATCGGGAACCCGTTGCACGCGATGCCCGCCGCCTTCGTAACCCAAATGCTGATACACGCCCTGACCCCGGATGTTAAGGATGATTTCCCTGTACCCACCCAAGTCAGAGGGGGAAGCGTCCATTACCTCGACCTTGAACGACCGGTGGTCACAGTAACGCATATACATGTCGTAAAGATTGCCGGCGAACAAAGCCGCCTCATCACCTCCGGTACCCGCTCGGATTTCCAGAATGATCGACTCGATAGCCGCATCGTCGCTGCTGACCAGGGCTTTCTTGATTCCTTCGAGAAGCTCTTCCGCTTTCCGTTGGCCTTGGTCCACCTCCTCCTCGGCCAGGGTCTTAAGCTCAGCGTCGCTCGTCGGGTCGGCCAGCAGGGCCTTGCTTTCCGCCACGGAGGCCATGGCCTTGCGGTATTCCTGGTATGGATCGACGATCCGCCGCAATCGGCCGTGCTCCTTGGACAGCTCGACGATACGGACGGGGTGCCCGGCGTTTTCCGGACGATTCATCGACTCCGTGACGAAGTTGAAGCGGGCGAGCAATTCCTCCAGCTTGCGAATGACGGGATCGTCGATGGTGGCAGATGGGTTCATGGCTCACCGGCGTTAAAAGAAGAACCACGCCGGATCGGTTTCGTTGGGGTTTCGCCGCCGATCCGACGTGGTCATGATTATCGGCAGCGCCAAACCTCTTGGCCGTCGCGCCGGCATGCGATCCGGGACCGCGCCAGGGCGGCAAGAGAGGGGGCGCTAAGCTTTCGCCACCGGCTTCTTGCCGGGCTTGGTCGCCTTGGTGAAATAGTCGCCGCCGTACTTTTTGTTGAATTTCTCCACCCGACCGGCCGCATCAATGAACTTCTGCTGCCCAGTAAAGAATGGGTGGCAGTTGGAGCAGATTTCTACCTTCAGTTCCGACTTGGTCGAGCGGGTCTTGAACGAAAACCCACAACCACAGGTCACGGTACACTCATGATAGGCGGGATGAATCTTATCTTTCATGGTCGAATCCTTTGGCGTTGATACTTTCCTACATTACCTATATCGAGTCCAGTAAGTATACAGGTTATGAAAATGATTTCAAATAAGCGGGCCGCTGCCTTAAGGAAACAATAGGGCAGACGCTCCCCCTATCCCCGAAAGCACACAGTCCACACTCGCCAATTTGGCGCATAACCATTTATAATAAAAGGACATGCGTTGCCATGGGTGGAATCTGTCAAGCCGGCGAACGGTTTCGTCCAATTGCTCGGCCGACGACGACTTCTCAAGCCCCATTTCCGACGACTGAACAAGACCCTTGCCAACCAGCAATCAATCCGTCGTCCACCAGGATGGAGGTATCACTTTTTCGTCTTCATGGCCTCGATGAGGATGCGGGCGGTGGAGGCGCGCATGACCCGTTCGTCGGGCAGGCGGCCGGCGGCCAGGGCGTCGCGCACGTCGCGGCCGCTGATGGGGATCGGTTTCCAGCCCTTGGGAGCGCATTCGTCCACCAGACCGACGCGGCCGAGCTCCTCGTAGTAGGCGGCGAAACCGACCTTGAGCGGCTGGATAAGCAACTGGCCGTTGAGCTGGTCGAAAATGTGCTGGGCGGCCAGCGGATCCCAGATGTCCTTGCCGTCGTCGTAAGGGGCGTCGGCGTGCTTGCGCCCGATGATGATGTCGGTAAAGCCGAAGTTCTGGCGATAGATGCCGTGCATGATCGCCTCTTTCGGGCCGGCGTAGAACATCTTGATGTCCAGACCGAGGAGCATGACCGCATCGTTGAGGTCGTACCCCTTTTCTTTCCAGAGGGCCTCGTCCTTGTCGCCCTGCCCCAGGAGGTGGTCGTTGATCAAAACCTCATAGGTCCGCATCCGGGTCGGGGCATCCACGTCGTCGGACTTGGTTTCCCCGACAAGCGGGTTGAGCACCGCGCCGGCCTTGAACCCGGCTCGGGTCAGCACCTCCAAACCATAGACCAGGGCATATTCGTGGGCCCGGTGCAGCGGGTTGCGGGTCTGGAAAGCGACCACGCGTTGCCAACCTTTGGCGGCGAAGAGGGCCCGGGCTTCCTCCGGCCGCAGTACGTATTTGCCGTACTCGGGATGGCGGGGCTGGGGCAGGACTTCGATATCGCCGCCGACCAGCATTTCGCGCGGATCACCGAGGACCATGCGGCCGCCGGGGTGATCGGTGCGTTGGGTCTGGTAGACGCTTTCGATGTAAGCCATCTTGTCGTAAGGGAAAATGTCCTCGATACGCAGGATGCCGACGGTCCCGCCGCCGTTGTTGGTCAGGCGGACCTTCTGCCCCGCCTTGAGCGAACCGGCCAGGTCCTTGTCGACCGGAAGGGAGATCGGGATCGACCAGGCATAAGGTTTTCCATCGTGGATCAGGTTGACCTCGCGCAAAACGCGGTCGTAGACCTCCTTGACCATCGGGCCGGTCAAGGGGCTCAGCCCGCCGTCGCCGATTCGGTAGACGCTGGACAGGTCCGCATCGCTGACCGGCAACGCCGTCAGGGTCTCGGCTTCTTTTTTGAACTCCGCCAGCCGCTCAGGTGACACGGTGCGATTAACCGGCCTGCCAAGGCCGCCGTGGGGTGCGATCAAGTCTGTCATATACATTGGATCCTTGTTTTTCAAGATTATTATGGAGAAACCGTGCGGCTCGTCTCGCGACAAGACGGCGCGCCGCCGGCTTACGGGGGCGGCGTAAAAACGCGAATTCCCCTCAGCTCAGCCGACACGTCAATCAAGAGCTATTTCGGCGGCCGGCGTGCCTTAATGCTTGATGGGGGCCAGCACCATGGTCATCCGCCAGCCTTCGCTGCGCGGCGGGCGCTCCACCTTGGCCTTGTCCCCGAAATGGGCGACAATGCCGTTGAAGATCTGGGTTCCGACCTCCTGATGGAACCGCTCGCGACCGCGAAAGATCATGGTAAACTGGACCTTGTCCCCTTTTTCGAGGAACGAGGCGGCCTGTTTGACCTTGGTCTGCTGGTCGTAATCGCTGGTCTTCGGATGGAGGCGCACTTCCTTGAGCTTCTGCTCGTGGTGCTTCTGTTTTTTCTTCTTCTGCGAGTACTTGAACTTGCCGTAGTCCATGATTCGGCAGACCGGGGGCCGCTCCGTCGGAGCAACCTCTACCAGGTCGAGCTGGGCCTCCTGGGCGAGACGCATGGCCTGGTCGGTGGGCATGATGCCCAACTGGTTGTTTTGATGGTCGACTACCCGGACCGGCGAAAGCCGAATCTGTTCGTTGTACCGATGTCCCTGGGCGATGGCTGAACCCTCTCTCAAATCGATAAGTTACCTTTCTCAAACGCGGTGGTCGTCAAACCACCGGCGCGGCCGGTCACACCCCGGCCATCGTGTTATGGGCAGCGGTCCGGCCGCACGACCGAATCCGCCTGCAACGCAATCATGCCCCCGGTTCGAGGGCCCGCTCGGCCACCAGCTTCCGGCAGTGGGCGATGAACGCATCCACCGCCTGGTTGCCGAGACTCTTTCCGGAACGGTCGTTCACGTTGACCGTTCCCTCGGCCGCCTCTTTCTCGCCGACGACCAGGATGTACGGAATCTTTTCCTGGCGAGCAGCGTGTTTTTTGGGGCCGATCTTTTCGTGGGAGACATCCAGCCGCGTTCGCAGGCCGGCGGCCTTCAAGCGGGCCAGAACCTCCCGGGCATAATCGGCGCTCTTTTCGCTGACCGAGGCCAGCAGGATCTGCACCGGGGCCAACCACATCGGGAAGGCTCCGCCGTAATGCTCGATCAACCCGCCGATAAAGCGCTCCATGCTGCCAAGCACGGTGCGGTGGATGATAATCGTTTCGTGCGGAGCGTTGTCCGCCCCGACGTAGGTAATCTCGAATCGTTTGGCGGCCTGAAGATCGACCTGGATGGTCGGACCCTGCCACTCGCGACCCATGGAGTCGATCAGCTTGATGTCGATCTTGGGGGCGTAGAATACGCCACCGCCCTCGTCGACCTCAAACGCCAAGCCTCGACGTTCCATGGCCATCTGAAGTTCGTTGGTCGCCCGCTCCCATTCCTGCAAGGTGCCCAGATACTTTTCCGGCCGGGTGGCCAGATAAGCCTTGTACTGATACCCGAAGGTCCGCATCATCAGGTCCATCAGTTCCAGGAGCATATCCAGCTCCTGGCCTAACTGCTCGGGAGTGCAGAAGGTGTGGGCGTCGTCCTGGGTGAATCCGCGGACCCGCAACATGCCGTGCAGCGTGCCGGACGGCTCGTAGCGATATACCGTGCCTAGCTCGCACATGCGGATGGGCAGATCGCGGTAGCTGCGGATATCGCTCAGATAGATCATGTAGTGGCCGGGGCAATTCATCGGCTTGAGGTAATAATTCAGCCCGTCGATATCCATGGGCGAATACATCATGTCGCCGTATTTTTCGAGATGCCCGCTGCGCCGGTAAATCCGCTCGCTGGCGATGTGCGGAGTGAAAACAATGTCGTAGCCCCTCTTAAGGTGCTCGTCTTTCCAGAAGTTCTCGACCAGATGGCGGATCATGCCGCCGCGAGGGTGCCAGTGAATGAGGCCCGGCCCGATCTCCTCGTGGATGCTGAAAATACCAAGCTGTTTGCCGAGGACGCGATGATCGCGTTTTCTGGCCTCTTCGAGCCGGAAGAGGTGGGCTTCGAGATCTTTCTTCGTCGGCCAGGCGGTGCCATAGATACGCTGGAGTTGTTTTTCCTTTTGATCGCCGCGGTAATAGGCCCCGCTGACCTGCATCACTTTGAAAGCGCCGATGCGGCCGGTGCTGGGCACGTGCGGGCCGCGACAGAGATCCTCGAAGGCGCTGTCTGACCGCTCGCCGGTGACGTAGAAGCTGAGTTTGCCCTCGGCCCGTTCGGCGTTGTCGATTTTATAGCGGTTGCCTTCGGCCTGAAGTTTCCGCATGCCTTCGTCGCGGTCCATCTCGTAACGGACGAAGGGGCGATCAGCCTTGATAATCTCGGCCATCCTGGCCTCGATGGCCGCGAAATCCTCCGGGGTCAGCGGGCGGTCCAGATCGACATCATAATAGAAGCCGTTTTCCACCGGCGGGCCGTAGACCAGTTTGGTTTCGGGGAACAAACTGCAAATAGCCTCGGCCATGATATGCGCGCAACTATGCCGGAGTAGGTGGAGGCTGTCCGCGTCGTCGACGCTAGGGGTAAGGATTTTGATTTGACAGTCGCGGGTAAGCGGACTGCCGAGATCAACGACCTCACCATCGATTTTTCCGCCGATGGCCGAGCGGGCCAGACGCGGACCGATCATGTCGGCCACGTCGGCGACGGTGGCGCCGGTTTGTATTTCACGCGAGGAACCGTCAGGAAGAGTTATTCGGGGCATCGACACCTGCGCTCAAAAAAAACGGCACGGGATCCATTCGCGCTGGCGCTTCGTACTCCGCCGATATGGAGAGCGAAGCATATCATGAAGCCGTTGTACGCGTCGTGGATCTCATGCCGTTCAAATACGTGTCTTTCAGGCCCTCGTTAGCGCGAGCCTACTAGATACGGTTCGTCAACCGCTGGCGAACGCTTTACTTATCTTCAACTATAGCATTGATAATCGGTTCGTCAAGGATATTTTTATCGCCTCCACCCGCTCAAATTGCGTACTAAAAAGCGGCCCGGACAGCCCCGGCAAGCGGGGATTAGCGGTTTATGCCCAACTTGGATCGCTAGAGCATTTCACGAAATAGCGTAGCATTTGCCGATATATATGCATGACCTACTCAATGGATTTACGGGAGAGGGTCGTGCTCGCCTGCGATGAGAAGCGGGGCAGTCGCCAGCACATCGCCAAC
>JAAYCU010000343.1 GCA_012729595.1 Phycisphaerales bacterium | reverse complement strand
TGGCATCCGTTCCATATTTGCAAGATTCTGACGGTCCATCCGTCATTTCCTTGCAAAATATACACGCCCCCATGCGTCATTGCAGCCCCAAAATACTGAGATTTCTTACTTTTTCTGGGACGACTAATTCGAGAGCGGTGCGAGCGCTTTGCGGAGATTGCATAACGATTTGGTCGGCTATGGAGGTATCGCCTTGTTTGGCCCGATTCAGCATGGCCTCCAGCGAGGCTTTTCCGACGCCGACGCGGGCGGCAAGACCCAGTACAACGCCAAGTTCGGATTTGCTTATGTGTCCATCGGCCGCGGCTAGGCTCAAAGCGGCTTTCAGCAACTCGAGCCGTTCCATGTCATTCATGGGGCAGGCCCTATCCGGCTAAAACGACCTCGTTTTTCCGGGCGTAACGTTCGGCTACCACGCGCTTGGCTAATCCGACCAGATAGAAGGAGCCGGCGATGCAGATGATATCCTCGCGGGTCACTGCCCGCTCCGCGATATCAAGAGCGTCTTCCAGCCGTTCTGCGACCTGGGCCATCTTGCCGCTGGCTTCCATGTATTCGGCCGCCAGGTCGTGCGGGTCTGCGCTGCGCGGTGAACCGGTGACGGTAAAGATGGCTTTGTCCGCCCCCAACTGAACATGCCGTAACATTCCGGGGATATCCTTGTCCGACTGGCAGCCGAAAATTACGATCATGGAATCGTACGGGATGTTCTGGCCGATGGCTCGCATCAGAGCTTCGACACTCGCGGCATTATGGGCTCCGTCAACGAGGATTCGCGGTGTTTCCTGGATAATTTCCATGCGTCCAGGCATACGCACCCTGGCCAATCCATCAATCACGCTTTGGTCGCTGATTTCCAGCCCTCTTTCTTTCAGGAGCGCGATAACGCTGAGGGCCAGCCCGCAATTGATCGCCTGATGGTCCCCCAGCATAGGTACCGGCAGGTGCTCAAAACGCGTGTTAGCCGTTGTCAGACTTACCCGTGTATGCGGCCCGATAGGTCGGGACGACTCGAACCGGTAACTGAACTCGATATCCTTGCCCGTGAAATAGATCGGGGCTTTGACCTTCTCCGCCGCTTTCAGGAGTACTTTTCGAACTTCCTTGCTTTGCGGCGAACAGACTACGGGAATGCCCGGCTTGATGATGCCGGCTTTTTCCTCCGCGATCTTCTCCAAGGTCGAACCAAGCTGGTTGACGTGGTCATAGCTGATGCTGGTAATAGCGCAGAGGTCCGGACGAATTATATTCGTCGAATCCAGCCGTCCGCCAAGTCCGGTCTCGATTACCGCGAAATCCACTTGCTGATCGGCGAAGTGGAGGAAAGCAGCGGCGGTCATGATTTCGAAGAAGGTCGGTTCATCCTTGGCCAGCTTTTTGACTACCGGGGCTATCCGGGCCATCAGCCGGGTCATGTCTGCTTCTGAAATCATCTCGCCATTGATCTGAATCCGCTCTCGAATGTCCAGAAGATGAGGCGAGGTATATAGACCGACTTTCAAGGTGCATTGGCCGAGCATGGAGGCCAGCATCGTGGCCGTCGACCCCTTGCCCTTGGTGCCCGCAATATGTATGAAACGGAGTTTCTTATGCGGGTTGCCTAAAGCGGCAACCAAACGGTTCATTCTGGATAGGTTGAAATTAATGGAGTTATAACCAACCCGAGTCATCTCCTCGTAGTTAGTCATGCCCTTCAGGAAATTAAGCGCCGATTGGTAGGTTCTGACCGCAATCGGAACTTTTTTCCGAGCCGTTGCTCGAACGTTAATTGACCGTGCCATATAGGCAGCATCCTACCGTAATTAGCGGGAAAAGTCAATGGTGGAACACGACTGTATAGTGTTATCTGAGTGATCTAAGAATGTATATTGCGTAATGTATTATAGAATATAAGGATAAGATTATAGGAGGCGGTATTATTTGTTCACGCTCTAATCTGTGCTGTCTATAAGCGGGCCATGTTGCTATAAGGCGTCTATATGTGGCATGCTTGCAAAGAGGCGGTCGTTAGTAGAAAGTCCTGATTAAGTTTAAGGTTTAATATTTTACATATCAATCTTGGATAACTCCGTTGATGGTCCGGAAAGATTATTGCATATTATTACTAAGACATAATGCCTCCTCGATATCTGTCACCTTCCATTATCTGGCGGAGACATTTCTGGGATTATCGAGCCAAAACTGATCGCTAGATTATTTTATCAGGAACACTCGATTATGTCGGGGACTTTGGTCGAAAATCAGGATCAGTGGTGCGTTATTACACGGATTGGTAGGAGTTTGCTCATTATGTTGTGCAACTTGGCCCGATGGTCAGGCAAATATATAATCAGTTAAGGAATGGGGATGCATCAACGCTAGTGCCTGCGCAATTACGGATAGAGTTTTGTGATGGGTAGGCGGGATTCATAGTAAGAATGTAAAGCGCCCTCCATTGTGCTCGTTTATTGCCCCGAGCTTCTGATCCCTGACGGGTGACGGATTGGTTCCGGAGGGAACGGTCCATATTGCGATTCGTGCGGATTGTAAGGAGATCCCATGTTGGTTGTGCCGCCGTTTTTCAGATCGTGTCGGTTGGGGTTTATCGTCA
>JAAYCU010000342.1 GCA_012729595.1 Phycisphaerales bacterium | reverse complement strand
GATGCATCCTCTGACAGCCTTAAGCCAACGGACGGTCGATGCTCACGCTTCTCGATCGGCCCCACGAATTCGGCCCGCTCGCTGGCGCTCGGGGTTCTGATCTCGGCCCGTCACCGGCGCTCGGGGTTCTGATTTTGTTGGTTATTATGGAGCCGAGGGCCTCTTTCGTCCAGTAGAAAAACAGGTTTTGGACGGAAAACGGTTATTTGTCGGGGATGGGGGGCGGATTATTCCCGCGCGGAGACGCGAAGGGCCGGTTTTGCCGGAGAGAGTGGAGTGTCCCGAGGATGGACGAAACCCCGTTGGGGTTTGGGAGGTGGCCGGGGACGTTTTCCCCAGGTAGCGGCCTTGCCGCAACCTGGGGCTGGTATAAGCAATCCCGTTGGGATTGAGTGCGGGGGATGGGCGAGTTGGGACCGAGATGGGAATCTCGGTCCAGCCGAATCTCGGTCCAGCAGATACTGTTCGAGCTTTAGACTGTTAGCCCACCTTGAGGAGCCCGTGATAACGCCGGTTCGTGTTCTCGTAGGCGTAGATCATAAGCCTTGAGTCGGGCTTGGGCTGGAAGAACTCATTGTTCATCGCCGTTCCCCTTGCGTGGCTTTTGTGTAACCCTCCCTTTTTTCTTTCCCTTTCTCTGGACCGTCAGGATATTTTTGACGGTTGCTTTCGCAGAGGTCTCGCCAGCCTCATCGCCGCAGTTCTCCAAGGCTAGTCGGGACCGATGGCCTCGTGCAGTTTGCGTTTCAGAACGTCCTTGGGCGGCAGAACCGTCAGGTATTCGGCGACGTGGATTCCGGATTGGCCGAGCTCCAGAAGCTCAATCCGTTCGGCGTTTTTACCGGCACAGAGGATAATGCCCAGGGGAGAATCTTCGCCCGGCTTGCGCTCGTGCCGATCGAGCCAGCGCAAGTAGAGTTCCATCTGGCCCTTGTGGTCGGGCCGGAACTTATCGAGCTTCAGCTCCACGGCCACCAGGCGCCGCAGATCGCGATGAAAAAAGAGGAGGTCCAGGTAAAAATCGTCGTGGTCCACGGTGATGCGTTTCTGACGGGCGACAAAGGTGAAGCCGACGCCCAGTTCCATGATGAAGGCTTCCAACTCGCGCAGAATGGCCGCTTCCAGATCTTTTTCCTGGTAAACGCCTTTCAGTCCGAGAAAGTCGAGCAGGTAGGGGTCGCGGAACACCAGATCGGGAGCCATCCGGTCATTTTCCCGCAAAGCGCGAAGCTCCAGTTTTGCCAACTCGGCCGGTTTTCTGGACAGGGCGGTGCGTTCGTACAGCCTGGACGCGATTTTCCGCCGCAGCGTGCGGACACTCCATCGCTCCACCCGGCACATTTCGGAATAGAATTCACGCTGCAAAGGGTCGCCAAGGGGGATCAGGGCGATAAAATGGGTCCAGCTCAATTCTCGTATCAGCGATACGACAATTCGCTCGTCGGGGAACACCTCCGCGAATTGAACCATGCGGCGAATATTTTTCTCCGCGAAGCTGCCGCCATACTCGTGGGTCAATTCCCGCGATAGGTTGGCAAGAATCTGTTTTCCGTAATCGCCGCGTTTCCCCTTCAATACTTCCTGATTGATCCTGCCGCCGATCCGCCAATACAGCATGGTCAACCCGGCATTCACCGTGGCGGCGACGGCGGTCCGGGTTTCCTCGATCATTTGCCGGATGTCGCCAAGCAGTTGATTGGGAATTGCGGCCATATCGGAAGGCTTTACCGGCTGTTCGCTCATTCGGTCACCTCCGCAAGCATGTCGGCGATCTCGCCTTCGATCCTCTTGAGGTCGATCTCGTCGAGCGGACCGGGCAGGGTGTACTGGTTGAGGTAGCGGTTGAAGTTGATCTCGTAGCTGATTCCGGTCTTCGATTCATCCACCCATGCATCGCGCAAGCACGATAGAACCTCCCGTCGCATGCACACGTCAATGTCGCCGAAGTTGTTCATGTCGCCCAGTATCTCGCGATCGATTACGGCCCTATTAGATACGTATTCCTTGACCCCGTGGAATTCCGTTTGCTCTGTTTTTTATTTTCATTATGCCGCAAAGAACCTCTTTCGTCCAGTATAATAAGACGTTTTGGTCGGAGAACGGGTAGTTATCGGGGATGGGAGATGAATCATTTCTTACGCGGAGACGCAGGGGTCCGCTTTGCCGTACAGAGTAGAACGCCATGAGAATGGACAAAACCCCGTTGGGGTATGGGATGTGGCCGTGACGTTTTCCCCAGGTAGCGGCCTTACCGCAACCTGGGGCTGGTATATGCAATCCCGTTGGGATTGAGTGCGGGGGACGGGCGAGTTGGGACCGAGATGGGAATCTCGGTCCAGCAGTAGATGGGAATCTCGGTCCAGCAGGAGATGGGAATCTCGGTCCAGCCGAATCTTGGTCCAGCAGGTCCAGCAGGTGCTTGGCATACGAGACACGGGCAGACCCCGGAGTACCGGGCCTGCCCATGCCACCCAACCGGAGTCGGCTGGGCCAGCTCCGGGATACCCGCGACAAGACCAATCCAATCAAGGTGCAAGCAGCCAGCTCGATAAGCAGGAAAGCTATTGCCATGCGGCATATATTGGTATATGATTTCCCCGATCTGGCGTGCAGGGGCCGTCGACCGTCCTGAGTCCGCCATATCCGACATAGGCACAAACTTTTGACACTTTGGCGCAGATATCGACCGAGTATGACCCCTGCGCCCGAACCGAAATGGGACCGCGAAGAGGAAGGTCCGGCCAGCGAACCAGCCGACAGGCAAAAAACGTTACCGGATTTTCCTTCGGCACGGACCCAAGAGTCGAACTCACGAACACGAAAGGGAAAGTAATGACCCAACACAACAAACTACAAGCTTGGATCAAGGAATGCGCCGACCTCTGCCAGCCTGACGAAATCATCTTTATCGACGGTAGCGAAGAGCAGCGAAACAAGCTGCGCGATGAGGCGGTCATGACCGGTGAAATCGTTCCTCTGAACCAGAAAAAATGGCCCGGATGCTACTTTCACCGTACGGCCCAAAACGATGTTGCCCGCACGGAGCACCTGACGTATATCTGCACGTCGGAGAAGGAAGACGTCGGCCCGACGAACAATTGGATGCCGCCGGCCGAGGGTTACCGCAAGGCGAGCGAAATATTTAAAGGATCGATGCGCGGCCGCAAAATGTACGTGATCCCCTTCTCGTTGGGACCGGTCGGATCGGTATTTTCCAAGATCGGCGTGGAACTCACCGACAGTATCTACGTTGTGTTGAACATGCTCATAATGGTGCGTTGCGGCCAGGAGGTACTGGACCAACTGGGCAGTGACGGTGATTTTACGCGCTGTCTGCACGGTAAAGCCGAGTTGGACGTTGACCGGCGCATGATCCTGCACTTTCCCGAAGACAACACCATATGGAGCGTGGGTTCGGGCTACGGCGGTAACGTGCTGCTGAGCAAAAAGTGCATGGCCTTGCGGCTGGCCTCCTGGCAAGCCCAGAAGGAAAGCTGGTTGGCCGAGCACATGCTGATCCTCGGAGTGGAAGACCCCGCCGGACGAATCGAGTACGTAGCAGCCGCGTTCCCCAGCGCATGCGGCAAAACCAATCTGGCCATGCTTGTTCCTCCTGAGGGGCTGACCCGTAAGGGTTATCGCATCTGGATGGTCGGTGATGACATCGCCTGGATGCGGGTCGATACCGACGGCAAGCTGTGGGCCATCAACCCGGAGACGGGCTTCTTCGGGGTCGCTCAGGGCACGAATTCGATCACGAACCCGAACGCGTTGGCAACCGTTCGGCGAAACACAATTTTCACGAACGTGCTCTTCCGCGAAGGCGGCAATATCTGGTGGGAAGGGCTGGACGGCGAGGCCCCCAAGAGCGGCATCGACTGGAAAGGCGATCCCTGGACGCCGGATATGAAAGATAAAAACGGCAAATCGGTCCCCGGCGCGCATCCCAATGCGCGGTTCACCGCCCCCCTGACCCAATGCCCGTCGCACTCGTTCCGGACGGAGCATCATCACGGCGTACCGATCTCGGCGATCGTTTTTGGTGGTCGTCGGGCCCGCCTGGCCCCTCTGGTTTACCAGGGGTACAGTTGGCAACACGGGGTATGTATTGGAGCGATGATGGCCTCCGAGCGTACGGCCGCCCAGTTCGGCAAGCTCGGTGAAGTCCGTCGCGATCCGATGGCCATGCTTCCCTTCTGCGGCTACAACATGGGCGATTATTTCCGCCACTGGCTGCAGATGGGCACGCGAATGAAGAAAGCCCCGAAAATCTTCCACGTCAACTGGTTCCGTCAGGATGAAAGCGGCGATTACTTGTGGCCAGGGTATGGAGAAAATCTCCGCGTGCTGGAATGGATCCTGGATCGCTGTCGTGGCGAGGCCCCGGCGGAGGAAACCCCCATCGGCTACGTGCCGACATCCGATAGCCTGGACCTTACCGGCCTGGACCTGCCGCCAAACCTGATCGAGGAACTTGTGACCGTCAATCCCGAGGAATGGCTTGCGGAAGTCGAGAGCGTTAGAGAGTTTTTCGCGACCTTTGGTGACCGACTCCCCCATGCGATGCAGGATGAGCTTAACTCTCTGGAGCGCAGGCTGAAAACGCAGCAGAAAATGTCTCATAATGGCATCAACGGCTAAGGAGCCGAGACGCCCCGCGGGGCCAAATGCCTCGCGGCGTTTACCTTATAACACGATAATCCCTTATGATCGGCATAAGCCGCCGGCGGGTCCGCTTGTCGCAGGCTGGGCAGACGTACGTCTCCCGGCCTTCGTCCCAACCGCGATAAAAGCCAATAACTTTGGGAGAATATCGATTGTACCGTGTCCAACCTATCGTATCCCGTTGGGTTTTTCATAGTTGCCAAACCATCGCAAAGGGGCCACGAAAATTCAGTCAATTAACGGCCGGTCGATCCTACCCCTCAAATGGGTCCATCCGGACCATATGCGTCTTTGGGCTTGTACTGGTGGCGGCGTCCGGCTGCATATTCGACGAACAATCATTTCCCAAGCGTCCCCAGGAAATCGTGTTATTGAATGACCAATCCCTAGAACATCCGGAGAACACCCGGCAATGGCTGACCAACGCACACAATCAGCTCGCCCCCCTGTTGGCCCGCCGAAGTCAGCGGGTGCTTCTGACAGAGCATATGGTCGACGAACAGGGGCAGCCGCGGGACGTCTTCGCGTTTTTCGATAGAGATCCGGCCAAGTTGATGCGTTTGAGGCACAACTGGCGCGGGATCGTGCATACCGCCCAAGCGGTCAGCCGGCAACTTTGTATCGATCAACCAGCCCCGCCATGGCCCGCCTTCGACGAGGTCCAGATTCCGGTCAGCGATGAGGTCCGGCTCAGCGGCCGACTAGGCTTGGCGGAATCCTACGGACAGCTTTCATCAGCTTCCTGTATTGTGATTTTGCCGGGGCTCTATGGAGACAACGGCATACTCCGGACCAGGGATCTGGCCATCGGTCTGCGGCGGGCGGGATTTCATGTCCTGGCCTTGGAACTTCGCGGTCATGGACGTACGGATTTTCATTATCCAGAGGTGTCTTACACTTACGGTGTCCAGGAAACGCAGGACCTTCTTATCGTATCACAATGGCTTGAGGATAATTATCCCTGTATTCAAGGAACAGGGTTGGTTGGATTCTGCTGGGGCGGCAATCTGGCCATGCTGGCCGCCTGGTTCGATGGCCGGGCTACGGACGACGAAAGTATCTCCCCGCAACTCGCCCAAATCCTCGGACCCCCCTCCTCCCGGCGTCATTACACCGCGGGTGTTCTGGCGTTTTCGCCGGTCCTCCGCTGGGAGGAAATCGTTGACCGTTGCGATCAGGAATGGGAGCAATCCTCCGATCCCGCCATGTACTATTTTCAAAAAACCGTGCGTGAGCGCAAGGAACGCAAGGGGTTTGTACAGGTGGACGGCAACCTTCGCCATCTGATTGCCGGAGAACTGGGAGCCTCGAAACAGATTGGTAACGTGCCTCTGCCCGAGTCTTATCGTTTCCTGCGATTCATGCCCTACCGCGATCTGCCCTGCGGCGACAAATTGGAATCAGCCCGGGTACCGGTCATAATGGTAACCGCGTCCAACGATCCATTCCTATCAGCCCAGGAGTTGGCCGACTTAACCGCGACACTCTCCAACCCGCAAGTTGCCTCGCTGATTCTTCGGGGTGGCGGGCATATCGGCTTTGCCCCCTACAACCGGGCGTATTACTACAGCTTGATCGTCAATTTCTTCGATCCCCGTCGCGGAGCGGCGGCAGTCGGCGATCTAGCCCATCAAAGGCAAGTCAGTAGCCCCCCACTTTCGACCTCGAAGACCAATTAAGATGCTTACCCAATAACGAGTATCTGCCTGCGGCCTTGCCGCAATGCGTGCGTACTTGGCCCGCACCATCTCGATCAAGAGGGTATATTGGCTTGTCAATGCAACGGTAAATACCCTATTATGATTCGAGCATAATCAATCGCCATAGTCCGGCCATCCAACACACCACCCTCTCAATCACAATCACAAATGGAATAAAACGCAAGACGCTTACAATCAACGGATTCTGCTGCAATTAGTCATTAGACACAGCAAATACACGCATGACCGATAACCATAGCTCTTACGTTAAATACATAATAATACCCATTGTCGGCCTGTATATCTGGAAATTTATCGTTCAGTAATAAGAATACTGATGAAATGCAAAATATAATATATACAAAGGGTCTTAGGGGGATGACTTTCCTGTAAACCCCGTTATAATTCGCGGCTCAAGCGGAGACGCGGAAAAACCGTTCGACTTCATACCAAGGCTGCCGCATAGCGCCCGGCTGGTGGTTTTACCCGAACTAACCGGGTCAGGCCCACTAAGCGGTTTGCTTTTTATGCTTATTCGCCGAACGGAAGCAGAATCGACAACTTATAGTGACGAGGCATGGAATACAATGATTAGCATCATGATGGTCGATGATCATACCCTGGTACGTCGCGGCATCCAACGTATCCTCGAAAACGAAGAGGATTTCCGCGTGGTGGGCGAGGCCTCGAATGGCGAGGAGGCCCTTGAAAAAATCGCGGAGCTCCACCCGGACGTCGTGCTCATGGATATTGCCATGCCCGGCCTGGACGGCATCGAGGCCACCAAACGCCTTCTGAAAAAACGCAAACCGACCTGTCAACTGCTGATTCTGACCATGTACGCGGATGAGCATTACGCGGCCCGTTTGCTGCGCATGGGGGCCTTGGGATACGTGGTCAAGGATGCCGCCCCTCATGAGCTGGCCGAAGCCATCCGGGCGGTCCACGAAGGGCGGCGGTTCGTTTCCGCGTCGCTCCGCGAGGCCATGGCCTTAAGGTATATCGACGGCCTGAGCGAAGACCCGGTCGGAACCTTGACCGACCGGGAATTCCAGGTCTGCCGGCATCTGGCTTCCGGGGCAACCAATCGGGAAATCGCCGAGCAACTCGGCCTGAGCGTGAAAACCGTGGACGCCCATCGGCTCAATATCCTGGCCAAGCTTGGCCTGCGCAATAACTCCCAATTGACCAAATTCGCCATCCAGCATGGTCTCGTCAACAATTGAGGGTAAGGCGGCGGCGCGCCCCTGCGCGGGTTCGCATTTCCCGGCATGGCGACCATGATCTGCACATGGATCAATGCTGTTGCTTTTCCACAACCTATACATGGTCGGGATGGGCGCCCTCGATCGGCGAGACTTGTGCGAAAGTCGCGACGGTGTATAACCTGCTCTGGAACAGGTGTATCACTCTCACACCCCACGTAATCGATGGATAACGCGTAGCGTCATCCGGGGCGGGGATATACCTCTGAAACCACGCAAGGGAATCGAACATGAAGACAATTCCACGGCTATCCAATGATCTCATGGACGGTAAACGGCCGATCACGGAACACATTCACGAAATCCAAAGCCATCTGGTGAATATCACTCTGCTTATCGGCGCGGTGATATCGGTTCCCGCCCTGATCGCCTCGTGTTTTCATGCCACTGAGTTCGGCTGGAATACGATAGTGTTCGTGCAGATCGGATGCGCTGCTCTGGTATGGGTATCCACCTTGTGGCGACATAGGTGGTCACTACGGACCCGCATTCTCTTCATGCTGTTGATCACCTCCCTGCTGGGCACCGGCGGCCTGATGACCTATGGGCTGATCGGCGGCGATTGGTTCTGGTTCCTGCTCGGCAGCATGTTGGCCACCGTCTTTCTGGGGCTCCGTTACGGATTCGCCTACCTGGCCGGTTCGCTGGCGATCATGGTGCTCATCGGAACGGGAATATGCCTCAAGGCACTGGCGATCGATCTCAACCACGAAGCCTTCGTCCTGGCCCCCTCTTCGTGGATCGTGCTCATTTTTGGGGGACTTGTCTTCCTGTTTGCCATTCTCATGCCCATCGGTATCCTGCAAAAGGGGTTGATGGACGCCCTCGGTATCGTGCATCAGCAGGCTCTTGACCTGCGGACCGCCAACGACCGCCTGCAAGAGGAGATTCACGAACGCAGACAAGCCGACGAACATTTGCGGGAAAGTCAGGAGCGTTATCGTACCCTCGCCGAAGCGTCGCCTGACTCCATTTATATGTTTGACACCTCGGGAGCGTTCCGATTCGTTAACGAGCCGGGAGCCCGAATGGTCGGCCGAACGCCCGAGGAAATGATCGGGCTACGGCAGGAGGACGTTTTTCCGCCCGAACAGGCCCAGCAGCATACGACCACAGTCCAGCACGTCCTCAACACGGGTGAATCGATGGCCGTGGAGGGTTGGGTGTCACTACCCGACGGCGAGCACTGGTTCGACACACGGATCGTGCCCGTGAAGGGCGCGGATGGCAAGCCGGCAGCGATCCTCGGCATTTCTCGCGATATCACCGAGCGTAAGCTGGCCGAGAAGCGACTGCAGGAAAGTCAGGAGCGCTACGCCCTGGCCGAGAAAGCCGCCAAAATCGGTGTCTGGGATTGGAACATGTTGACCGACCAACTGCAATGGTCGGTTTCCATCGAACCTGTTTTCGGCTTTAAGCCGGGCGAATTTCATGGGACCATTGACGCCTTTTACGAATGCGTTCACCCCGAAGACCGAAAACATGTGCGGGATGCCGTGCAGGCAACCCTCGAGCGGCAGGAAGAATACAACACGGAACACCGCATTGTCTGGCCGGATGGGACGGTTCGCTGGTTACAGGAAAAAGGAGACGTTTATCGAGACGAACAGGGTCAACCTACGCGCATGCTGGGCGTGGTCCTGGACATCACCCACCGTAAAAGCCTCGAAAACGCTCTCCTGGAAAGCGAGGAGCGGTTCCGGGCCATCGCCGATTATACCTACGATTGGGAGGAGTGGATCGGGCCCGACGGGCGGCCCTTGTGGATCAACCCCGGCGGCGAGCGACTGATCGGGTATACGCGGGAAGAGTGCCTGGCTATGCCCGGCTATCCTCTCGCGCTTATTCACGAGGAAGATCGCCCGTTGGCCGATCGCTACTTCCGGGAGGCCCTGGAAGGCTCCTCGGAAAACAACATCCCCCTCCGGATATGCCGAAAAGACGGTTCCCTGGTGCATACCCTGGTGTCCTGGCAGCCTATCCATGATCGGCAAGGCCGTTTCCTGGGCTGCCGCAGCAGTATCCGCGATGTAACCGAACTGCGGCGGGTGGAGGCGGATCGGGCCCGGTTGCGCGAGCAACTGCACAATGCCCAGAAAATGGAAGCCGTCGGCAAACTGGCCAGTGGTATCGCTCATGATTTTCAGAACCTGCTGGCGGTCATCAAGATTCACGCGGACCTGCTTGGCCGGGCGGTGGCCGGCCAGGATGCGGCCGTCGAATTACTTCAGGTCATTCGAGAGGTCGCCGAACAAGCCAAAGGCATGGTCCAATCCCTGCTGATGCTGAGTCGGGCGGTACCGGTCGAGAAAAAACCGGTCGAATTAACCCGTGTCGTTCACAACTTCAGCAACATGCTTCGTACCACCTTGCCGGCCTCGATCGATGTGGTTAACGAATTCGAACCGGACAGCCCGGCATGGATCAGCGCCGATGTCACCGAACTTCAGCAGATTCTCATGAACCTGGCCCTGAACGCTCGGGACGCCATGCCCGAGGGCGGCTGCCTGCGTATCGCGGTTTCCAGTGTACCGGCGGTAGAGATGCCTGATCGACTGGCCCCGGACACGTCGAATTCCTCGTGGGCCTGCATCAAGGTCAGTGATAACGGCCGGGGGATCCCCGCGGAGATTCGTTCCCGAATCTTCGAGCCGTTTTTCAGCACCAAACCCCGGGATAAGGGAACGGGGCTGGGGCTGGCGGTTGTTCATGGGATCGTCGAGGACCAT
This sequence comes from Phycisphaerales bacterium, assembly GCA_012729595.1. Taxonomy (GTDB): domain Bacteria; phylum Planctomycetota; class Phycisphaerae; order UBA1845; family PWPN01; genus JAAYCU01. The sequence continues at coordinate 11,598 of JAAYCU010000342.1, read as the reverse complement.
GAGGGAAGCATGCACGTCGATTCGCACGTAAACAGTGGAACCACCTTCACCATCTACCTGCCGCAACTGGAAAGCGAGGAGGTGTCCGCCGAATTCCCCTCCATCGCGTCGATTTCAACGGAGTCAAGCGGGATTATCCTTCTGGCCGAGGACAACTGGTACCTGGGTAACGAGATTGCTTCACTTCTGCGCTACACCGGCCACCGGGTCATCCGCGCGGAGGACGGCGTTTCCTTGCTGGAGGAGGTCCGCCAGTATCGAGGAAAGGTGTGTCTGTTGGTTTTGGATTCCGATCTACCCGAAAACGGGGGATACGAAGTTCTTCGCCATCTTCGCGAAGCCGGGGACGATACACCGGCCGTCATACTGACGGATCTCGACGAGACAACCGAACAGGGCGCCCCAGACGACAACACAATACTCCTGCGCAAGCCGTTTGCCCAGGAAGAGCTGATCCGTCTGATTGATAAGCTACTGCACCACGATACGAGCCATCCCGAACTATTGTGAGGACCGTCCGTAGGCTGGCCCGGTTAAACCGCGCCATTTCACGGCCCCTCGAATCGGTTTGACCGCACCGAGCAACTACAGTTTTTTATTGTGCTTCCAATACACCTTGGTCAAATTCTCGACCATTTCGGGCAAACGATCGTAGAGCCGCTTGAGTTTACGCGGTTTGTGCCGGGCCAGGGCGTAGTGGGTCAGCATGGGCAGGGCCACGGTTGAATCGACGTAGCAGACCACCGCGTCGGGTAGCTTGGTCGGATCGACCTTGCCCCAACTTACCGCCTCGTGCGGGGTCGCCCCCGACAGACCGCCGGTGTCCGGCCGAGCGTCGGTAAACTGAATGAAGAAGTCGTGCCCCTCCTCCTTGACCCGTAAGACTTCCTGAATCTGCGGCTCGGTCTGCAGGGTAAAGTTCTTGGGCGACCCGCCGCCCACGAGGAGTACGCCGGTCCGCCGCTTGTCCCGCTTGGCGTCGAGGACGATAGCGGTGGTTTCGTTCACGTCGCGCGACGGGTTAACCCGCAACTGGCAACCGCGCAGTTCCAGGCCGGCCACGTTCATGCCGATCGTCGAATCACCCGGCGATGGGCAGAAACACGGAACCCCCGCCCGGTAGGCGGCGGCCAGGACCGACACGTCCTTCTGCCTGGTCTGCTTCTCGAATTCCGCACAATACTTACCGAGCCTCCAGTGCAGCTCGGCCGTGCCCATCTCGTGCTGGAATTCCGGTTGCAACAGGATTTCCCGCAAAATATGGTCCGTCTGCATCAGGACATCGTTATAGTCGAGCAGGATGTCGTAGATGCGGACCACCCCGGCCTTACGCAGCTCCGGATCACGCAGGAAAGGCGATCCGCGGAACAGCGGAAGGTTCATCGCATGGTGCATGTCGTGGTACAAATTCGCCCCGGTGGCCACGATCCAGTCAACGTAACCGGCCTTGATCAACGGGATCGCCGCCGCCCCGCCGAGACCGGCCGGGGTCAGGGCCCCTGCCAGGCTCATGCCCACGGTCACGTCCGGCTGGAGCATCCGCTCGGCAAACAGCCGGCACGCCTCCTGCAGCCGCCCGGCATTGTAGGCCAGAAACGTTTTATCCATCAGCTCGGGCAGACTCTCCTTGCCGGTGATCGGCCGCGGCAGGATGCGCTGGCCGCAGAGAAACCTCTGCTTGCCCTTGCTGAACTTGTGCGGATATTTACTGACAAACTTTTTCGGTAGCTGGACCTTGGCCATCGGTAATTACTCCATAAATTCACCCCCACGGGGTTTCAATGTACCAGAAACATACTGCCGAAGGCACCGAATTTCAAGGATCATCCTGGAACGGAACTACCCATAAGAGACATTCGTAACAGGTGGGCAGATTATTGAAAAACGGTTTACAACGTTCTATCCTGATTCGCATCAGGGCATATTCCGCACTAACGATCCACTTCCAGATTGCCGAGCCTCTGCTTCTGGATGACTTCCACCGGGATCGGCTGATTACCCACCACGCTGAGCCTCCGCTGCGGGAAGGGGATATCGATGCCGGCCTCGTCGAAGCGTTTCTTGATCTGGTAGAGCATGGCCCGCTTGACCGTCCATTGCTGAAGCGCTCTGGTTTTGATAATCATCTTGAAAACGACCGAGGAATCTCCCAGACTGTCGAGACCGAGCATTTCCGGGTCATCGAGAATCAGGTGGCTGTATCGCGGATCGTTACGGACCTCCATGGCCGCCGCTGTGATGATCCGCATGACCTCATCGGAGTTTTCTTGATAAGCCACGCCGATATCCAGAACGACGCGCGACCAGCCGTGCGTCATATTGCTCACCGTCTTGATCTCGCCGTTGGGCACGAAATGAGCCACGCCCTCCAGGTCGCGCAGCACGGTGATCCGCAGATTGATGCGTTCGACCAGGCCGGCCACGTTTCCAATTCTGACCACGTCATTAATGCCGTACTGGTTTTCCAGTATGATCATGAATCCGTAAAAATAGTCGCGGATGAGGTTCTGGGCTCCGAAGGCCACGGCCAGGCCGACCACGGCGACCCCGCCCATGAGGGGGACGATATCAATACCGATCTCGGAAAGGATCATCAGCGAGCCGGCGACGATGATGATTACCGCGGCGGTGTGATGAAAGACCGAGGATAGCGTTTGGGCCCGGTTTTCCCGGTCGCGGAGAGAGCCACGCTGGGTTCTGGCGGCGATGATGTTGGTCAGTTGATGCACCAGTCTCCGCAACAGCCAGAGCAAGCCGAACATGCCTGCAAGGATACCCAAGATTCTCATGCCGGAGGTGAGCAGCCAGTTGATCATATTGTTCAGGGAAAACGGGTTCTCGATGGCCCGGACTTTCTGGCGGGCCTCTTCCGCTTCCCGGTCGGCCAGCTCGGCTCTTTCCAGGGCGGCGATGTGTTCGGCCTGTAACTTGGCGTGCTCGCCGTGGAGGGCGTCGATCCGATTGACTCGCTCAAGAACCTCCCGTTCCGCATCGCTTATGCGCTGACGGGCTTGCGCGATACGTTCCCAGGTTTCCTGGATGGCCGCCTGGTCCGCGCCTTCGGCGGTCATTTTACGGACCTGTTCGTTCAAGGTGCGTTCCGTCTCCCGGGCGTTTTCCCGTCTTTGGCGAGCGGTCTCCAGAAGCTCTCTCTGCAACGCCATGGTCTTTTCCAACTGCTTAATCCGTTCGGTTACGGAGCGGACTTCCTCGGCCGCCTGCTCGGCCTCTTGTTGACGAGCCTCGGCTTCCTGACGGGCCTGGAGGGCTTCGGCGCTGAGCGGTTGCTCGGTTTCCGGGGGGGAGGCGGGTTCGGCCGCCGGGGCGGGGGGCATGCCTCCGGGCGGCGGGATCGGGGCCGGGGCCGGCGTGGTTTCCCCCGAGGGCGCGGGGGTGGAGGCCGGCTCGGCCGTCGGCGGAGGCGCGGTAGCCGGCTGCGTGTCCGCTGAGGTTGGCTTTAGAAGCCTGTCGAGAACCTCTCGATCCTGCTGGATTCGCCGCTGAATGGTCGCCAGTTGTTCCTGCTGGGTCTTGCGTTCCTGGATGGCCAGGTTGAACCGGTCGCGGGCCAGTTGCCAATGTTCCTGCAAGCCGGCGATCTCCTCCTCCAGCTTGCCGACCGGCTGATTCTCGCTCCGCCGTTGTTCCAGTTCCTTTTTCTTGCCCTCCAGTTCCTCGTCCAGTTTTTGGAATTCCGTCTCCGCCTCGGCGTAATCCCCGCCCTCGTCCTCAATCGCGGTTTGCAGCTCCGCGACCAGTTTTTGGTTCTGTTCGATGGTGCGGCGCAGCCGGGTGATCCGCTCCGCCTCGGTTTCCCGCGGGGCGGTATTGCCCTCGGCCCTCGACGCCGCCGGTTGAGAGCTTGTCTCCGGATTTGCCTGGGCATGCAACGGGATAACCGGAGTCAACAACAGAGTCCCCAAGGCCAGCAAGACGAGTGAGAAATTGATGCGCCGCATTACGATCACCTCCATGCGGAATATTCGATGGGTATACGTATCAACGGTTCGATGAAGTTACGCCTGCATAGTTGCATTGTAGGAGCGAACCCAAACACACACAAATATTTTCCGCCCATCGAGATGATTCCGCGGGATCAGAGATTATGGCATTATGAAATCACCTTTGACGTCTCCACCTATAACAAAGCCTTGTTAAACCGCTGGCAAGCAGGGGCCGCTGGCTGAAATGAAAGGTCATCATGCTTGCTGATACTGAAAGGCTGACCGCACAATAAGGCTACGCAATTTACGAACTGTCCACGGGTTCTATTTTTCGAAGCAAGCTTTTTCCTCTACAAGCTTATCATACGCCTCCGGGCAACACAGGGGGCAGCCGGGTTATTCAACGCCCCCCCCAAGTTCCGAATTCAATCCCGCCGCGACATCGGACTGGACCGAACCAGTATGGAATATGCGTTTGATATGACGCTACCTGTCCGATTTTCTGGCCAGCATGAACAGGGCCAAGGCGAATAGTTGTAGAAATATGCTGAATAGTAATTGCTGGATGCCGCTTAACAAGGCCAGGGCATTTCCGCCGCGAATCATCGCGAAAAACGCCCAAATGAAGGCAGCCAGAGCCAGCATCTGCACGATCGCGCCGGTCAACTGGATCAGAGAGAAATCCTCTTCCTTCGTTCTTCGCTCCGCCGTCCGCAGGAAATTCAGGATATCCCGCAGCAGATTCGTGGTTTCCTGGTCCGCAGCGGCTATCATTGATGCCGTCGCTTCCCGCATTTGTCCCTGTGGCGAGTATTTTTGTACGATCTCGACGGCTTCCGCCAATGAGGCGGCCACGAAATCTACATCGGGACTATTGACAATCTGGCCGTCAGCCGCTGTCAGTAAAATCGTTCGGCAACCGGCCGCCCGGCCGGCCTCGGCATCACGTAACGAATCGCCGATGACCCAGGAGGCCGTCAAGTCGATCTTGCGTTCCAGCGACGCCTGGATCAGCATCCCGGGCTTGGGTTTTCGCAAATCGCTGTCCTTGCGGTACTCTTCAACCACCGCCTCCGGCCCGTCAAGGTATGGGCAATAATAAATAGCCTCGAAGCCGGCCCCAGCGTCGGCGAACAAGCGTTTCATACGATCATGAATTTGCTTTAACCGCTCCTCGTCCAGCAATCCGCGGGCAATCCCCGACTGATTGGTGACCACTACATTTTCATAACCCGTCTCGGACAGGCGTCGTAGCGCTTCCGCCGCGCCCGGCAGCAGTTCCACCTGGTCCGGATCATTGAGATAACCCGGATCCGCGATCAATGTCCCATCCCGATCCCAAAATACCGCTGCTTTTGACATCTGGACACCTCACAAGGGGATTTCGATCATCTTAACCACCGCGTAACGCTCGAGGCGTTCAGGTTGTACTTCGATCCCCCAACCCAAACCCTCCAGCGGCCGTCCCTTGCCGCCCCAACCGAATTGGACCGGCCGATCTACTATATCACCGGTCAGTAAAAATCGCCCGTAACTACCCTCGGCGAACAGTACTCGCGGCATGTTTTCCAGGAACCGCCGACCGGCCGCCGATAAAATGCCCGTCTCCCCGACCATGCATCCCAACTGATAATCCACGTTGTTTTTCATCGCCAGATGGGCCAGCTTCAACGCCGACAGCAAGCCGCCATTTTTACTGACTCGGATATTGAAAATGTCCACGGCGTGTTCGTCAATCAGTCGCTGGCCGTCTCCGATCGTCACCAACGATTCGTCGGCCATCAAAGCGAACGGAGTCGCATTTTTCAATTCCGGCAGTTGTCCATCCTGTTCACGCGGCAGCGGCTGCTCCACGCACCGGATCGGCAGATCTTGTACCGCTCGCAGCACCTCGACCGCCCGCTCCAGGGTCCATCCGCCATTGGCATCCAGCCTTAATGTCGTCGAGCGTCCCAGCGATCGCCCCAGATACCCGGCCACCGTCCGAATCCGTTCCACGTCGTCCGCGAAACCCACCTTGAGCTTAAAATCATGTAATCCGAACCAGCGCATTTTGCGTACGGAAGAACGCAAACGCCCGAGATCATCGCCAGAAAGTACCCCACTGAACCGTACCGCTTCAACGCTACCCGGCGGGCCTAACCCGGCCAGGCCCAGCCAGCCAACGGCCTCGCCGAGCGGCCGCCGGAAATGGCGGCTGTAAGCGTCCAGCAAAGCCAGTTCCACCGCCGCTCGCGCAGCCGGCATTCCGCGACCGTTCCGGTCGATCACGGGCAATTGCTCGATCATCTCCAGGGCTTCGGCGAAAAGCCGCGGCCGAAATCGCAGCAATACTTCCGGCATCATCCCGCGAATATTGGCCACGACCGTCTCGGCCGTCTCCCCGGTCACGTAATCCCGGGCCAGGGCCTCCCCATACCCGACGGTATGATCGGCCAGTTCCACCTGGACCACGACCGGATCCGCCATGCGACGAACATGAGCAGCATGGCTGAACGCCTTATGCAACGGTATAGCCAGCGGAAAAATCCGCACGAAAGCAATCTGAGACAAACCATTCATGCCCCAGCATGGTAGAGGACTGCGCCCATAAACGCCAGTTATCGGAAGCCCGCCCTCTCGCCCCACTCCGGTAAGGATACAGGAATCCAGTGATTCGCCCCCCGATAAATGCCGATAAATATTGCCTGGAAACCATGTGACGGGCTATTGCCCCAAAGGGCGATTACGGAACCTCGGAGTCGATTAAATGGACAGGGCAGTCATCCTGGTCAGTGGGGGTATCAACAGCGCGGTCGCGGCCGCAGTTGCCCGGGAACAGTACGAACCCGCCTGGCTACATGTCTCCTGGGCTCATCGAGCCGCCGATCGGGAATTACTCGCCTTCGAAATGCTCGCCGCCGATGCCGGTGTTCAGAAAACCATTATCGCGGAATTGTCCGCCCTAGCCACTTTCGGCGGCAACGCCCGAGTCAGCAAGCGTTTGCCCATGGAAGATGCCGTGACCCTGGGGCATGAGACTCCCGCAACCTTTGCGTTTGGCCTACTACCATCCATGCTCAGCCTGGCCGCCGCCTGGGCCGGGTCTATCGGCGCCAAGCACATCATCGTTGGCATAAGCGAAAACCACGGTATCCCCGGCCCGCTGATTTCGGAGTTATACCCGGACTACCGTCGTGAATTTCTCCAGACCTTTAATCTTATGCTTGAATATGCCAAACCCAGCGGTAGGGAGTTGCTTGTCGAGGCCCCCCTGATTGAACTTAGTCGCGCCGAGATCATTCGCCTCGGACAACAGCTCAAGGTTCCGTTCGAGAAAACCTGGAGCTGCTATCGAGGTAACGACCAACCCTGCAACCGATGCCTTCCCTGCTTTGCCCGCACGACCGGGTTCCTCCGCGTCGGCATCCCTGACCCATTGGTGTTGCACGCAACCTCCGCCACCCGCTGAACAGAAATTCTGAACCTGGTGCCGGATTAACCCTGACTCGGTTGCTTACCGATCCGCAGATGTTTTGGAGAATCCCACAAAAGGGATTCAGGGGATTGCTTGGGACTATTAGTGTTGTGCTCCGCGGTCGTAAAACACGGGCACCCTCTTATCCCGCCGCGGTGCGACCAGGGCCTGCCCATGCCGCCCCGCCGGCCTTGGGGAGTATTGATTCTTCAAATAAGGGGGGGGACTTGCCGCCTGTCCCACGATAAAATGCCCGCCTGGCGTGAACCGACTACGCCCCGTAAACATAGTATTTATAATTGAGGGTTTGTCTTGTCCGAATTGTGCGAACATCCGTTCCGACGCATCCTGCTCATCAAACCGAGTTCGTTTGGCGATGTGATCCACGCCCTGCCGGTGCTTAACGGGCTGCGCCAGGCGTATCCTGACGCCCGGATCAGTTGGCTAGTCTCCACGGCCTGTGCCACCCTTTTGGAAGGACACCCCGCCCTGGACGAAATTATCCTTTTCGACCGCAAACGTTATGGTCGTATCGGACGCGATTTGCAAATCACCGTCGAATTCGGCCGTTTCGTTCTCGACCTGCGATCCAGAAATTTCGATCTGGTCGTCGATCTCCAGGGCCTGTTCCGCAGCGGTTTTTTCGCTCTGGCCAGTGGGGCTCCGGTACGTATCGGTTTCGCGGCAGCCCGGGAATTCGGGGCAATGTTCTACTCGCATCGGATATCCTGCAAAGATCCGGACATGCATGCCGTCGATCGCAACTATCTGTTCGGCCGCCGACTCGGTTTCGAGCAGGTACCCATAACATTCGAACTGCCGGTCCGGCCGCAGGCCCGCGAGAGCGTGCAAGGGATGCTAGAGCAAGCGGGGATAGCCCCCAACCAGCCCTATGTACTCATGGCTCCGGGAACCCGCTGGGAAACGAAGCTCTGGCCCGCCGACTACTTTGCCGCGATTGCCCGCTGGATACTGGAGCAACACCGTCTTCCCATCGTACTGATCGGGGCGGGTGACGAAGTGGACATCGCCCGGCACGTTCACGAACAGACGGGCGGTCGAACCGTGAACCTGGCCGGCCAGACCGCCCTGCCTGAGGTAATCGCTCTGGTCACCGACACGGTCCTGGCAGTCATGCACGATTCCGGCCCCATGCATCTGGCCACCGCCTTGAATAAACCAATGGTCGCGATCTTCGGTCCGACCAGCCCCCAACGCACCGGCCCCTACCGCCATCCGGAAGCGGTCACCCGGCTGGATCTGTCCTGCTCGCCCTGCTATCTCAAAAAAGTCGCCGATTGCCCTTATAATCACCGTTGCATGAAGGATCTATCACCGGACCTGATTCGAGCTAGAATCTCGGAACTCCTGACCGGCGGAGAAACCGCGCAGTGACAAACCCCATTCCCATCCTGATACTCAGCCCGTTGTTGGCCTTGTCCGCGTTCGGTCAGACAGCACCGGCCGGTGCGCCGTCGCCGATCCTGGATACGAAGGTGGTCGGGTTTGACGAGGCGAACGGGCTGCTGGCCTTGGAAGGCGGGAGCGCTAAGGACGTTACGCTAGGCGACCCCTTCTGGCTATTCTCCGAAACCGGCATACTGGCCGACGGCCTTATATACCTCACTACCGAACGTCAATGCGTGGGCCGCCTGACCAATCGACCGAGCGGAACTATTCCCCCAGGCCAATCGGTCATCCTAATACGTAAAACCCGGACTACATCGCTACGGGATCGTTGGCCGCGTGGTGTAACCATGCACGGCCTGCTTACCGAGGTATCGCCCGGCCATGCCAATGCACGGCTGAATATCGGTCGGTCGTACGGGCTGCGTCCCAACGACAATCTGATTATCCGTCGAAAGGGCATCCCGATCTCACGCGGGCGAATTGTCGATCTCCAAGAGAATGCCGCAACGCTTTCTCTGCAACCCTTGGTCCGCAACGCTCTACCTGAACCTGGCGATGTGGCGGAACTCTGGCCCCGCCCGGCCGACCGGCGTCTGGGCCGCATCAACAGTTGGGTACTGGATGTGCAACCGGTAGGCGAGGGTCGACAGGGGCAACAAGTCATCATTGTCGGAACCGCCGCCGACGGCCTCACTCTTGACCGCACGGTGGATATTTTCCGCAACGGCCGGTATATCGCATGTGCCTCCATCAACCATGTTTCCGCCCCCCTGAGTACCGCCCTGATCAAAGACTCCATGAGCGCGGGCACGCCCATGGCCGGCGACGAAGTTATTGCTCGCCCCTCCCTTTCGACGCTCGATGCCCCCCTTTCCGTCGCCGTCTTTCGCGTTGACGAAGACGGTTATTGTCTTTTGGCGGGTGGAGAAGACGACGGACTCCAGGTCGGTGACAAGTTTATCATCCGTCACCAGGAGCCGAGCGAACCGACCATCTGGCAGGATATCGCCGAATTGACCATTACCAAGCTGAACCAGGATTTTTCCGGGGCCTACGCTTATCCGCTGCAAGCCAATCTCCCGCCGGTCACCCTCTGGGATCTGGCCGACCGTCTCGAACCGAGGCAACCGCAATGGCGGCCTATTGGGATTCTAACCGAAAGCCGAGTCGAAAATTCGGCCGGTATCGCGGACATCGACCCGCGTTCTTCGCTGCAAAACGGCGACATTGTCCGTCTTGCCCCTTCCGCACACCAAGATGCAGAAATGGGCAGGGTATATGCCGCCGCCCTGGTTGTGCATCGCTTTCCCGACCGTATCGTGCTTTACATGCCTCCGGGCTGGGGCAACCCCCTGACCATGAAGGATGCCCGCATCGACTCGCTCGAAAAAACCATGCTATATCCGCTGGCCCTGCCCCAGCGTCAGGCTCCCGCGACGCAGCCCACTACCGCTCCCAGCCGGTAACGTACGCCCAAGACACATGGGGGTTGTTTTCCGCCCAGCCGTCGCTTGATAGCATGGTTTTACCCCTGTTCGGGGACCGTCACCTCGAGCCAGCTCGCCGCCGCGTGGACGCGCACGCGAATATCAGGGAGGGCCGCGGGGATTAACAGGACATGACCTTTTCCGAATTCAATCTGTTCATTGCCCCCTTCGATCACCCCCTGCCCCTCCAGCACGATCCACACCCGCGGACAACCAGCGGCAAACCCGCCCTCGGCCCCTGCCCGGGCTTCCACGCGATCCATGACAAAACACGGACAATCAAGCAAACGCACCGCGCGTGTCCAGATCGACTGAATCGGTTTGGACTCCTGCATCGGCGGCGGAGAGGGCGAATCGAAATCAATGCACTGCATGGCTTGTTCCAGATGCAGCTCACGAGGCTGCCCGGTTTTCGGGTCCAGCCGCCCCCAATCGTAGGTGCGATAGGTGATATCCGACGGGGTTTGAATCTCGGCCACCAGCACCCCCGCTCCTAGCGCATGAGGCGTACCGCTCGGGAGGTAATAACAGTCGCCCGGCCGGACAATTACTTTTCTTAATACCCCGTCTACCCGACCGGTAAGACTCGCTTCACGGAAGACCTCGGCCGTCACCCCCGGTTCCAGGCCGTGATAAATGACCCCGTTGGCCTCGGCGGCCAGTATGTACCAGGCCTCATGCTTGACCCGCACGTTGCCGCCCAGTTGGCGGGCCATTCGCTCGTCAGGATGAACCTGCACGCTAAGGAAATCGCAGGCATCGAGAAACTTGATCAGCAGGGGAAACCGGCCGTCGAATAGGCCGACGCGACCAAGCAGATCGGGGCCCCAGTCGGCCAAGAGTTGAGTAATCGTCCGGCCGCGCTGTGGCCCGTTGACCACCCGTGATTGATCCTCCTCCAGATCAGCCAGTTCCCACGATTCGCCGATTGGTTCGGACGATAATGCAGTACGCTCGAACTGGGTAAAAATCCGCCGTCCGCCCCATAGTTTCGGTTTGTAGATCGGTTCAAAAAGCACCGGATACACGCCCATGCCTATTTCCTTTCGCAACTGTAGAATCCACCGTTGCCCCCGTGCAGGGTCTGCGGATCGATGGCGAATAATGTCCGTCCCAGATAAATCGGATAGATTCGGCTTGCCACTCCAGCCAACACTCCTAATGATATCAATAGGGCGTAACTCGCCTCCCGCTATGCGGCCTTCCTGTGTTTTCGCTGTACCCGTGAACGATAAGGATACAGCCTGTGTCGTTCCTGCTCGATGCGGTGTTGCTGGAAGGCCTCCCAATCATCGTTGAG
>JAAYCU010000341.1 GCA_012729595.1 Phycisphaerales bacterium | reverse complement strand
TTGCCGGTCAGGCACTCATAGAAGGAGATGCCCAGGGCATAGAGGTCGCGATCCATCCGGTCCGAAGCGTCCGGTTCGGAGGAGTAATCGTAATCCGGTGGCAGGTAGCGACGCGTGCCGCCACCGCCCTGAACCTCGTCGTTCTCGGAGACCGCGACGTTGAAATCGATGATGCGGACACCCTTGTCGGTCCACAGCAGGTTGGAGGGTTTGATGTCCTGATGGTAAACGCCATGCTTGTGAAGATGGGCCAGCCCACCGGCGGCCTCGCGCACGATGCGCACAGCATCATCCAAAGACAGCGCCTCGGCGTCAATTAGATCGGAGACATCCAGACCTTCCAAATATTCAAATACGATATAGGGTGTCTGTTTGGTGTCAGTCATACGATCCGCCCAGATCACCTTTACCACATGTGGATGGTCGGGCAGATTGGTCAGAGTCTTGTATTCGCGGCGAAGCCGCTCGTATACGCTACGGCGGTCCTTGGTCACCAGCTTGATGACCCGCACCACGTCGCCCAAGGAATCAAACACCTTGTAGGCAACGCCGAATCCACCACTACCTAACTTTTTCTGAATGCGGAAGCGATCCGCCAGGATGAAATCCTGCGGCAGGTTCATCAGGTTATCGGGGAGCTGCGGCACGACCACAGCCGGGCTGCTCACAACCGGGGCGGTGGCAATATTAAACTCGGGTAGAATAAGGCCATCCAGCAATCTGCGAGCGATGGCTGCGCTGGCATGCCGATCCTCTGGGTCGAACTCACAGAATTTCTGCAACCACTTGTCGATTCCTTTGGGCAGGTCTGACTTGTGCTCAGAGGGCTTCATCGGGAAAAGGCCGTCGAATTCCATCATCTGGTCGACATTATCAAAGGGCATCTCGCCGGTCAGCAATTCATAAAAGATCAGTCCAACAGCGTAGAGGTCAGAAGCGATGCTAGCCTGAGTCGGATCCTTGTAACACTCCGGCGCCTGGTAAGCAGAATCCAGGTCATCCACGACCTGATCGGCAATGGTGGATGTACGATTCTTACCAACACGCGCAAAATCAAAACCCGTTACCCGGGTTTGTCCACCCTTGGTCACCAGTATGGCGTCCGGAGTGAGATTACGATGTATAACCTCGTACCGATGCGCATGATCCAAAGCCGACAGTACGTCGCGCATCACCTGAAGCTTTTGGTCAAAAGTCAACGCCAATGAAGCCTTGTTGATGTGCAGGCGCAGAGCCTGGCCGGGCAGGTCCTCTGTGACCAAGACCACCTTGTATTCATCGTCTGAGACGAATAGATCCTTTACCGCCAGCACGTTGGCATGGGTCGGCATATGAGCTACGGCGCGATAGGCGTTACTGATTTTCTTGAACTCATCCTTGCGAACGCATTCATCCTGATAAGGGTCGGCCTGATAGACCCGTAGGCGGACCATACCACCGCTCTTGCCCAACAGGTTGTGCTTGGCACGATACTCGGTGTAGCGATCGGTACCACCCAGCTTCTCCTCTACTTGCCAGTCGCGGAATACCAGAGCCACGCTCTTGGGTTTGGCGTTGCCTGTGATTGCCTTGGCAATTTGGGAGTGGAATCGGGTGATGTTTTCCAATCGGTTATTAGGGATACGGCTGGTATCGTGGAAGTATTTCAGGCAGTGCTTAAAATCGGTCACGTCCGGACTATCTATGCCCGTCTGGTCGAAAACTGCAGCATCATCGGCAGTGAGCAGCACGGCGGCATGCACATGGGCTTTGCGGAGCTCGATCAGGCCGGTGTTGCTCTCGCGGATAATGGAGGCCATGATCTTAGCGTGGCTGCGCAGCTTGGCCAGCGGCGAGAAGAACGGCTGCCGCCCCTCGGGATACCACTTGGAACCATACACATCGATGTTGCCCCGCGTTCCTTTGACATCCACCAGATACACCGCGTGAGGCGCGAGGATGGCAATGTCGATTTCGAACACTTCCTCACTCTGACGCATTTCGAAGTTGTGGAAGATCAGCCAGCCATCGGGCAGATGATCCCGAAGGAAACCGATGGCCTGCCGTTCAGATTCGTTCGCGGGTTGCCCGATGGGTATGACTTTCGCCATTAGCGACCTCCCTCCTCAATAGCATGCTCGACGAGAGCAACCGCCTCATTTTCGAGGTCTTGAGACTGCTTACGCAACTCCCCGGAACGCTTTACCAATTCATCAATTTCCTGACGCTGTTGCATTGAAGGAGTGGTCGGGATCTTGATCTCTAGCACTGCATCGAGTGGCAAGAACGGGATTGAGCTACCTGCTGCTGTCCTGGTCAGCAATTGGTATCCGATGTCGGTCAGGCACAGGAAGGCATAAACATAGCCAGGCGGGAACTCCTCGTTCGTTGGCCGCAGTCGGAGAATGTGTGGGGATGCGGCAAAGCCATCCAAGCGCGAATCTGCCCAAACGCCTCGACCGATTATGCCGCCAACCTGGCCACTACGAGCAACAAGGGTGTCAAATTTATTGATGCGCCAAGTCTCATCCCTCCCAAGGAGTTGGTTGCGTAGATAGCGCTCTGGAGTAATGCTTTTAGAGAAAATACTACCGCTTGTAATGAATGGTGTTCCGTAACCCTCTTCAACAAAAACCTGCTTCATACGGTTCGACTCATAACCAAGAACACCAGCCGAAGAGAGGGAAATACCATTTGCAGCTTTTGTTAAGGCCTCGGCTTGTTGTGCTATTGGGTTATGGAACGTCGCATCCAATCTCCTCAAAACATTACCAGAATTGGCTGAAGAGTAGGCGAAAATCCGTGCAGCAGGTGCAAGCTTTTCAGGGAATTCACACAATTCATTGACCATTGCCCCAGCTTGATTGCGGAGTTCTCCAGACTCCACCTGCGCGCTGGCCGCTCGTTGAATCAGATCATGAACTTGGTCTTCTACCACACCAAGACGCGGAACAGGAAGATCGACAATATGTTGAGGCTCAATGTGCTGGATGATTGCGCCGTATGTTCCAGATACAACAATGGGAACTCCGAATCGACTTGAGAGATAAGCGTACAAATAACCAGGGCGTATTTTTTCAATAGCTGGTACAATACGCATGAAGTGTTGAGATCCCGCCATTCCTTTCATATCTGAACGAGCATAGGCCATCCTTCCAATAGTCCCAGAACATGTAATTAGGGTCCACCCTTCATCGATTACTAAAGCAGGATTACTATCAATCTGCTTTTTCGACAACAATGAGACAAAGGACAAATCCGCATCAAGAATGTCAGTACTGCCAAGAAATGGGACTCCATACGCTAAGTCATCGACATAAATTCTTGGAAACCGAGGACCGTTGAAAATTCCACCATTGTGCCCAGTTGTTAAATCCAAAAGTGGCTCTGTATGAAATTTTTTTAGCAATTCCTTGGCTTCAACTGCACCCGATAAATACGGGCCGCAGTCGAGGCGGCGACCGTTGTGTTCAATCCAACTACTCGGAACTGTTTTTACCTGAAATTTTCTGCTCATAACGTCACCTCGCCGGTTGCTCGGAATTCCTTGTATTTCTCTGCCACCAGAGGCAGTTCATCCTGAATGCGGCGGTTACGGCGCGTGGTCCGGCGAATTTTTACTTCCCCACCTTCACGAACCCGCTCGATCACTTCCTCATCGAAAACCAGCTCTTCACCATCAGGGGCACGTTGAAACAGGAGATTACCCCGGGCGTCGACACCGGCCCGATCTACGACGGCCATAAAGACCTTATACTCAGGGTGTTCAGTGTTGATCAGTTCTTCTTGACTGCGGCGGCGCAGGACCAGAAAGCTGGGCAAGGCAGGCGTAAGACCATACTCCTTGACGGTGACTTTGAAAGGTTCCACTGGCAGGTCAACCGAGGCCATGACCTCACAGTTGCGCAGAATCCACCAACGGATGTACTCATCACCGGGATTGCCCAGCAAGCCATCAGGCAGTAGGATGCCCACTCTGCCGGAGCCTGGCTTCACCCATTGCAGGGCACGTTCGATAAACAACACCTCGGGCGGCACTCCTCCGATGCTCAGATTGCCAGTATTACGGAATCCATCTTCTTCATCTCGCTCCCAGTTGTTGCCCAGGTCATAACGTTCCAGAATAGAGGAGTCACTCACGGTGTCTTGGGTGGAGAACCAAGGGTTGAGTAGAACGATATCCATACTGCCCAGCGGCAAGGCTAGTCGGGCGGCTTCGATACCATCCAGATCGCCGTCCGGGAAGGTGCGGGCATCTATGCGGAACACACGGCCGGGATTGCCAGTAGTTAACAGCATGTTCATGCGGCTGGCAACGGCCAGGAAGGGATCGATGTCACAGCCTAAGGCATTGCTAGCCGCCCAGGAGGCGGTTTCGTTTTGCGCCTGACGGATTTGTTCGTTGGTGGCCTCTTCGGGCGTGGTGCCGAGACCTGCCAGTTTCTTCCTAAAGATATGAGTAGCAGTCATAGCGAGGAAAGTACCGGTACCGCTAGAGCAGTCCATGATTCGTTCGTCAGGTTGCGGATCGAGCATCTGCACCGCCATTTCGGCTACGTTGAGCGGTGTGGGGTAGCGGCCCTCACGGCCGTCCATCACATTGCGGACGACCGCACGGAAGGCGCCAGTGCGGTAACGGGGCAGGGTTTCGCTCAAAGAGTAACGGGCCAGCTCCATGACCACACGGGCGGTCTCACGGGGGTCCAGCGTTAGATCCCAGCCACGTGTCAGCAGGTTTGGTTGCCAGACCTTGGCGGCGGCAATGGATTCGTTGATGCGTTGGGAAATGGCTTGCTGACCTACCTCGGTGAAAGGCTCGTCACTCCTTATCCAAAATTTCCGTTCGCCAGTAGGCAAGGTCTCGTCGTGAATCTTGGCCAGTATTAGCACGGACAACTGTTTGAAGGAATCTTT
>JAAYCU010000340.1 GCA_012729595.1 Phycisphaerales bacterium | reverse complement strand
AGGCTCAGCACGAACAGCAGTCCAAATAGCACAAGCCGGGATTTATTTGCAGATTTCATCGCCGTTCCCGATTAATGTTGCTCCTCTGAGACCCGTCGTGTTGCGGGGTGGCTCGGGGCAGGCACAGGCAGATCCCTCCACGCCGGAATCTGCCCATGGCCGCCTTGCCCAATAATTATGCTCCAGTCTTGTGGGCCCCTCGCTTGCGAGAGCCCATCAGCAGGCCGCAAGCCAGCAAAATAACCGCCGCCGGTTCCGGTATGGGCGTGCCGGCACGGCCGTAAATCCAGCCGTCGCTGTATCCGTCGGCGATTACCCGATCAGCCACTCCGTACATGGGGGACTGCCAGATATCGTTCACCCCGTCCTTGATCCAGTAATGCCACCAGTCATCGCCGCCACCCCAGCCGTTGTTGTCATATCCGGCGTAGCTGATGCCGTCGATAAAAACCCCAAACCCAAAATTTTCGCGAACCGTGGTCAATGTGGTATGCGCTTCGATGATGTCGAACAGGCCCAGGCCCGTAGTAGTTCCGTCGAAATATACGAGAAAGTCGAAAACCGCGACTCCCTTGAACTCCAAGTAGAGGTTTGCAGAGTTGGTTCCGCTGCCAACCTCGATCATCTCGGCCATTGTCGGCGGGCTGAACGAAACGCTTGCCGCTCCAAATACGAGAACGGCGAACCAGCTTGACTTAAACATTTGCACTCCTTCTCTTCCGTGGCGGCCGACCTCGAGCCGCCTTGCTATAAAAAAATCCCAGTACCCGCAAGATACGGATACTGGGATGTTGATCTACCAAAAGAAAAAGGATCCGACCGGCCGACAAATAGCGAGGCCGAAGCGAATCCCGGGCAGACAAACGTTCAGCACCCATGCCCGGGGTACTTGCACGACGATCACGCTTACCGGCAGGTCTTCTGGCTTACGGAGGGCAGGATCGGCGAATTCGTGGTTAATGCCGACCCGGTGCTCGACCGCGCCTTCTCGTCCGCCGATCCGAGAGGACCGAAATGGACAATGGCAGTTGCGGCCGATACCTCCGATTACAGCGGCGGGTCCGCGGTGGATTTTCACCACCTTCCCTTTTCGTTCCGCGAGGCGGAAACCGGCAATCGTAGCATATTCAGTTTTCCATTGATCAATATCTTAACATTCCCTTAGTGGAATACAAGAGCAATACGTATTGTTCTTCAACAAGCCCCTTGCCCTCGTATTCCTCGTATTCGAGGCAAGAGCGGGTCGGCAGGGTATCGCACGCGTAAAGTGACCGTTTGCGCTTATGGACCAGGCCTGTTGTCGTCTTGTCAGTACCGCCGAGGGTTTCTATAGTAGGCTTATTGATCGAAACTTATGCGTTTCACAGGAATGCGTGGCGGTGAGCAAGCGTATTACCATTATGGGGTCGACTGGATCGATCGGGACTAACACGCTGGAAGTGGTGCGCGCATTAGGATCGGACTATCGCGTAGTGGGTCTGGCTGCCCGGCAGCGGTGGGCGGAACTGGAGTCCCAATGCCGCGCTGTGGAGCCGCAGGTGGTGGCAATAGCGGATCCAAAGTGCGCAGAACAATTACGGCGTATGTTGAACGGGCAAGTTGAGGTTCTGGAGGGTGAAGCGGGCCTTGTCGAGCTGGCGGGGCACAGAGACACTGATTTTGTGGTAGCGGCCATTGTCGGGTCCGCGGGCCTGGCTTCGACCATCGCGGCAGTTGAAGCCGGTCGTCATGTGGGTTTGGCTAACAAGGAAGCCTTGGTAATGGCGGGCTCGTTGATCGTGCCCTTGGCCCGGCAAACAGGAGCCAGGCTGCTACCAATCGATAGCAAGCATTCCGCGATTTTTCAGGCAATGTCCGCCGGTTCGGTGGATGAGGTTCGCAAAATCTATCTTACGGCCAGCGGTGGACCGTTTCGGACCTGGCCGATGGAAAAAATTGCCTCGGCAACACCGGCCGACGCTTTGCTTCACCCGACCTGGACCATGGGGCCGAAAATTACCGTGGACTCGGCTACAATGGTGAACAAAGCCATGGAAATAATCGAGGCCCATTGGTTATTCGGCATCGAAGTGGATGCTATCGAGGTTGTGATTCATCCGGAGTCGATCGTCCATTCCATGGTGGAGTTTTGCGACAGATCGATCATTGCCCAAATGGGCCAGCCGGACATGCGTACACCAATCCAGTATGCCCTGACCTATCCGCGTCGGTTGCGAGGTTGTGCCAGGGATCTGGATTTTTCGGCAATTGGGCAGTTGCGATTTGAGCCGCCGGACCTGCACCGTTTTCCGGCTTTGCGGCTCGGGTACGAGGTCGCCCGTGCGGGAGGTACCGCAGGGGCGGTGTTTAATGCAGCGAACGAGGCGGCGGTGGAAGCGTTCTTGCAAGGACGCATTCCTTTCGGCCGTATTGTAGATACTATCCGTGAAGTGCTGGATCGGCATGCAGTGCAGTCTAATCCCAATTTGGGGTCGATACTGCAATCCGATGCCTGGGCGCGTAATGAGGTTAAGGAATGCCTGAAATCGTAAGTCTGCTGGCGGCGGGTGAGGTGGGGGCTTATCTGGGTGGTATACTATCCTCCCTCTGGGGCTATTTTCTTGTCGTGGTTGGTTTTTCGCTTGTTATTTTTGTTCACGAGCTTGGCCACTTCATGGCGGCTAAATTCTGTGATGTGCGGGTCGATAAGTTTGCCATCGGTTTCGGGCGATCCATCCTGTCCTTTCGCAGAGGAATTGGTCTGCGGAGAGGGTCTACTTACGACGAATGCCGTGCACGCCTGATCGACCATGTGTCACGCTATCGAAAGCCGGAAGCGCGACACGAGGAACTTGCCGCTGTACCATCCGAACCTAACGATGAGGAGTTGGCCCGGGCAGCCGAAGCTTTACGGCTCGGCGAAACGGAATATTGCCTGAATTGGTTGCCGTTGGGCGGTTACGTGAGGATGTTGGGGCAGGAGGATTTTGCGGTCGATAAATCGGGCGAATTGGTGGTCAAGGAAAACCCGCGATCTTTCCCGCACAAATCGGTAGGGCGGCGAATGATCATCGTGTCGGCAGGGGTGGCCATGAACCTTGTTTTTGCGGCGGTCGTGTTCATGATCGTCTTTATGGCAGGGTTTCAGACTGTTCCGGCGGAAGTGGGCTGGGTATTGCCGGGTACCCCGGCCGAGCAGGCCGGACTGCAGATGGGCGACAGGATTCTGGCCATTAATGGGGAAAAGATCACCGATTACCAGGATCTTAAATTACTCGTAACCTTGGCGAATCCCGATTCACCAATGGCCTTGACCGTCGAGCGGAACAATCCATCGACAGGCCTGGGGGAGGAGAAACAATTTTCGTTACAACCGGAAAAGCTGGAGGGACAGAGTACATTGATGATCGGCGTGGGCCAGCCGATGACCAATACCGTCGGCTATGTCCTTCAGGATCCGAATCAACCGACGGTGGCTCAACTGCGGCCGGGCGATGAGGTTCTAGCGGTCAATGGGGAACCGGTCAACAGTTTTTATGACCTCGCGTTTCGATTGCGTCAGGCGACAGGTGCCTATTGTCAGCTAAGAGTGCGGCGCTCGACGACCACCCCTGGAGAAGAAGCGACGGAACTGGCCGTCGCCCGGAGATCCCGGCTGACATTTTATCCGACAGGTTCACCGGCAAGGGAAAGTGGTCATCTTCTCGGTCTTGTTCCGCGCAGGCAGGTATTGGATTTGGAACCTGGTGGACAAGCAGAGCAGGGTGGGATCCGACCAAACGACGTTATAGTCCGCTGGGGTAATGAAGTGAGTCCCACGCTTATGGAAATTATGGCGAGTTTAGCCACGAATGCCAACCGGGATATCCCGGTGATCGTGTGTCGTCGGCAGGATGACGGCCAGGATGTTGAGATTGCGCTCAACATTAGACCACGACGCAAGGGGATATTTCGCACCGGCCAGCCAGTGACCGGTTTGAACGTTCAATCATTTGTCCAGGAAAACGATCGCCTTATCGTGGCTGATATAGTGGAGAATGTTGATGCCGAGACTCCGACACCGGCTGCGGTGCTCAAGGGGGTCATGCCCCGCGGCTCGCGAATCACCCGGGTGGATGACGAGCCCGTTCACGATTGGTATGAGCTGGTGGGACGCTTCATAGACTTGGCCGGACGAGAAGTTAAACTAACCTGGCAGTTCGAGCGTCAACCCGAGCAATCCAGGATGATTTATATTCCACGAACGATTGGCACGGTTTTTCGTTTTCCACCGGACGGACGCGTCTTTCGGATTGACGGCAAGAACAGCATTATGGTGAAGATGGGGGAAAGCAATCGGCTGTTCTCCGCCAGTAACTGGTTTGGAACCCATCATCTTCTGAAGACATCTCTGGGGCGGACGGTCGAAGTCGAGTATCGCGGCCTTAATGATGCTCAGATGCAGGTTGCTCAAGTAGAAGTCTTGCCGGAGATGTTGGATACCTGGGTACAGCGGATAGAATACGAAGTCAGCGACCTGCTCGGCCTGCCGGTGATGGAGACGATGCGAGAAACGAACCCGTTTACAGCGATTATGATCGGGGTTCGCAAGACCTATTTTTTCGTCCGTAGCGTTTATGTCTTCGGGGAACGCATGCTGATCAAGCGGTCGGTGGGGTTCGAGAATGTATCCGGCCCGGTGGGCATTTTGCAGATGGGTAGCGCCGCGGCTCGTCACGATTTCATTATACTTTTATACTTTCTGGCCCTGATATCCGCCAATCTCGCAGTAATTAATTTCCTGCCCCTGCCGATCGTGGACGGCGGGTTGTTTGTCTTTTTGATTATCGAAAAGATCAAGGGCGCACCGGTGAGTCTGGGGGTCCAGATGGCCACGCAACTGATCGGATTGGTCTTGATCGCGGGAATATTCCTTTTTGTGACCTTTCACGATATCCAACGTCTTTTCGAGTGACCGCTCGGTAGGGCTGTTTGCATAGAGGCTTTGCGGTAGGGGGGCGGCTTTCATCCCTTGGCTCAGAGCCCCAGTAGCAGGGAATCTTTAGCAGTATGCCGTTATTGAGCTCTGACCAAGAGTTCTGGTAACCCAGTCTCTGATGGAATAGTCATGTATCGACATCTCACAACCGAGGACAATAATAGTACGTATATTGTTGGACATTAACACCGTCTGGGAATAGGTATTGGATACCGCGGCATGGAGGCCGTTAATCATCGAATACAACGCATGGAGGTTCAATGCAGCGCTTGTCTGCGGACAATCCACGGCCGGACTCCTCGGGTAACTCCCGGGGCTGGCTCAGTCTTACCGATGTGCAACTGCTGGATCAATGCTTGATAGATGTCTATCGAGCCAGCGGGCCGGGCGGACAGAAACGGAATAAAACCTCTTCAGCGGTGCGTTTACGGCATCAACCCACGACCCTGACCGTTATCGCCGAGGAAAGCCGGTCACAGCATGAGAACAAAACGCGGGCTTTGCGCCGGCTAAGGCAAGCAATTGCCCTCCATTTGCGAAACGAAATGGGGCACGAGAACTCGCCGCCGGAGTTTTATGTCCGCGCTTTGGCCGACGCTCCGGGTCTACACTTGAGTAAACGTCATCCGGATTACTGGTTGACTGTCCAGTATGTGCTTGATGTATTGTATTCACATGAGGCAGCGGTGGCCGATACCGTCTCCGTATTACGGGTATCCACAGGACAGCTTATTCGTTTTCTGAAGGGCGATCCGAAACTATGGGACCAAGCTAACCGTTTCCGTCGGCAGTTCGGACACCAACCACTACGGTGAGGGATTACGGCCGTATTCGTGACGGATGGGCTGAGAACAGTCGATATGGGGTTGCCTGAAGTAAATCGCGTAATGGCTTAACTGACTATTGCCCAAGGGCAATGCATTTTCTGCAGGGCGTAGCGCAGGTCTTCGAACTCGCGGCGTTCGAGCTTCATGGTAACCGGATCGTGTCCGTGCTCATAGATATGCACGATGGCCTTATCCCCCCTGGTAATGAGTTCCAAACGGCCCTCCTCGTCTAGGGAATAGTCGTGACAGGCCGCAAGCTTTTTATATATCAGTCTATGATCTGTAAGTACCAGGCCGGATTTGCCGAGATCATCGCGTTCAAAGTCTATATCGTGGTAGTATCTGACGAAACGCTCTTGTTCTGTGGGAACAAACCATTGCGATATCCGAGAACGCAGGGCAGGATCGAGCAGAATCCAAGGATCACGGCGACGATCGCGTTCCTCAACTAGACGACGATAGGCCGAGGTGGTTCGTCCGCCATTGTTACGAAAAAAACTGACTGCCGCCCCGAGAAATCCAATTCGCAAACGACAGACTTCATGGGGATGCTGCCCAATAACATGACCTTCGATAAATGCAGCCGGCGGGCACGATTTGCAGCTATAGATAGGGAAGGGCAGGTTGAAGGGTTCGGCCAGGTGCCGGGTTCTGGGCAGTTGAGTCAACAAGGTCGGCGCCATGTGGTTTTTGAACGCCTCCAACCTGCCTACCGAAATCCCCATGCGTGCCTCCCAGCGTTTTGCGTCATTGGCGACCATTCTTTCGGGCCAGTAAATCAAATGCACGTCCAAATCCTTGCGGGTTCCGCAACCCACGCATTTTCGCGAAAATGTCGCCGGGCGGGTTAAAACCGGCCACTACTGGGCGGGTTAAAACCGGCCAATTTTCTATCATCTTCTATACCTTAAACCGGCCGGGTTTGGCAAGTATCTTCATTTCCGGCGTCCTTGTTTT
>JAAYCU010000339.1 GCA_012729595.1 Phycisphaerales bacterium | reverse complement strand
GCGTTGGGCGGTGGTGACGGTGGCGGATTCCACCTTGAACATCACCTTGCCGATGGTCTTGCGCTCCAACTCCTTAGGGTCGAGAGTTTGCCCGCGCTCGTCTTGAACCCGGATCAGACCCGCCACCAGCAGCACTTGCAGCCCTCCATCCACCGCATCACGCGACCACCCATAAGGTGACGACTCGAACTGCGTGCGGATGTCCGCACCTTTCTTGCCACCGGCAATGAAGCCGAGAATGGCTTTACACACCGGGTTCTTGACGGGCTCACCTTCATCGCCCACAGCTTTCAGTGCGTCGGGAGCACCTTTCTGCGCCTTCTCATAGACCTTGGGCCAACCCACATGGTCGGCGGTATGGAACTGCGGGTAGAGCCGTTGCAGTGCGTTACCGGAGGCCTCCAGCACCATCTCCTGCAGGTCGTTGCCGAGGATTTCGTTACCGCCGCCCTGAAAGACGCGAGCTCCCGAAAAGGCTTCTTCAAGCAGTTCCCGAATCTTTCCTTCGGCGGTCTGCTTGGTGGTCTCCATGGCCGAACGGGCCTCGGTGCCTTCCGGTGTGTTGGGGACGCCGCGCTTATCGAGAGTGGCACTGGCTGCCTTGTAATCAATGAGGTGATGGCGGAGATCGTCGGCCGAGCGCTTGGGAATAAACACAAAAACGGTCGGCGACTGGTTTCCAGCCTGACGGGCATCGGCGCGTACTGAATTTTCATCGATGCTCCATCCGTCACGAACCCACACGCAAATCCGCTGGTCGGCATCCGCTGGAAGCTGGGCGTCAAAAACCGGAGTGATGTCGCGGTTGACCTTTGAGCTGCCCTGGGTCAGAGAAAGTTTGCGCACCAGCTCCCCGAATTTCTTGCGGATGCGGTCGTCGCGTTCGGCCTCGATACGGTGCGCTTCGTTGGACAAGGCAGATCTCTGGCTCAGGAACTCATCGCTCCAAGCCGCGCTTTCTTCGGTCTGGATTCGGTATTCATCGCCGACCTTCATCAACAGCTCACATTTGTCGAGAAGGCTGGGCAACTTGCTCCGCAAATTGCTGCCGCCGCGAGAAAGATCCTCGACCAGGAGATCAGCAAGGGTGTCGCTGGTGGCTCGGATACCGATTTCGTTGTTTTGACCGCCGAGTTTGTTGATCAGGAAGGCCAGGCCGCAAGCGCGAGCCATGAGCCGCTCTTCTTCCGTCCCCTTGTTCCAGCTCATCGTCTTTTCGTGAACCTTGCGCGGTATAATGCGTGACTGGAGCAATTTGTCAGCAGAGTCGAAATAGAGGTAGTCGGCTGGTACAACATGCCCCAACGGCTCATTCAGGTTGGTCTGAATAACCTTGTGAACCATACTGAGCTGGTTACGAAGCTGGCTGTCGGTTCCGGTTTGGTCCAGGACCCGCAGGGTATTTTCCCAGAAACGGCGGCGCACCGGTAAAATCGGATAGTCCTGCACAAAATAAGGAATATCATCCTGTCTGTGGCCGATGGTCGTGTCCGCCAGATGCCGGGAGATCTCGCCCAGATTGGTTTGCATAATCTGCTCGATGGGTAATTTGGCCTCAGGTTTTTTTGCCAAAATGACCTGACGGATGACGGCATCGACGTCAGTATCTGAGAGCTCCACGCGAATGGTGAAACGTCCTTCCAGTTTTTTAAGGTTGCTGGTACCTGTAACAGCGGTCTGGCCGGTACCAATGAACAGTAACTTGCCTCCAATGTTCTTGCAGCACGATTCCACTGCCTCCTGGACATCCATAGAACGCTGACTGTCTTCGCCGATGTACTGTTGGACCTCGTCGAGTACGATAAGCGTCAGGGGGAATTTCCCATCCTTCGTCAGCGCCTGTCGAATTGCTTTAAGCATGTCATCACTCGAAACGTCTTGAACGTAGGGATAGAGGTTGTTCAGGGTTTCGACGCAGGATGCGGAAGAAGAGAAGAGTGTAGGT
>JAAYCU010000338.1 GCA_012729595.1 Phycisphaerales bacterium | reverse complement strand
TTCGAGTGACGCACCACCTTCGCCCCGATCTTGATCAGCTTCTCCCGCATCGTCGTCATCGTCCAGTGCTTCACGGGAGCAGGCAGCACCAGCCGACGCAGGAAGTTGCCCAGGTTGTACGCCAGAGCGAATAGCGGGAGGCGAACCTGGTTGTCCACGAAGTCGTGGCACGAGAGCTTGGTCCACTTGACCGCGTTCTTGCCTTCCTTGAACTGCAGCCTGATCTGGCTGTCAAAACCGATCCGCAACGCTTCCTGGCGTGCTTCACCTATTGGATTCTCCTGATTTCAACGGCTTGAGGTTCATTTTCACCTGTATTCATTGGGGAAATCGTCACCTCATTATACGCCGCTGCAAGTGTCATCTGGGAAATCCGGGTTATAATGGTTTTCTACGCGTCCTATGAAATCGAAGAGGTAGTCGGAAAACAACGGCATGACGATCCGAAGGTGTCTTGTTACGTCCCTGTTTACTCTCGGCCTGGGGGGCTGGGTGGGGTGTATTCATATTCCGCCCGTCATCGTGCCCGAGATCGATTACGGCGCAGGCGAACTTGGCGAGCTGCTCGACCTGTACACCGATTCCTGGGTCGATCACGGTAACACCATGGAACTGCTGCTCGACGGCGAGCAGGCCTACCCCGCCTTTCGCGGCCTGATCGAAAATGCCCGTGAACATATCCATATCGAAACCCTGGTCTTCGATAATGATACGAATCGCCGGCCTGATTTAGGGATGGAGTTTGCCCAGTTACTGGCGGACAAGGCCGAACAGGGTGTCGAGGTCAAGATCATCGCCGACAAGATCGCCCAGCGCTACGCCTCGACCGAGGAAATCAACCAGCTTTTACGCAAAAGCAAAGTCAATATCCGGTATTATTTCGGGCCCGGGGCCTGGCCTTTTCAACGTACGCTCTATCGGCAGCATAAAAAAATCCTTATCGTCGACGGCCGCACAGCGATTATCGGGGGGATGAATTACGGTACGCGATATCTGGGCAACGAACAGTGGCGGGACTCGAACGTGCTGCTGACCGGTCCGGTGGTGGCCTCCGTCCAGGGCGAATTTCTGCGCGATTGGGAGGAGCTGGACGGCCCGGTCGCCGATCCCGCGCGGTATTTCCCGCCGCTGGCGCCGACTGGCGATCTTGGTGTACGCATCGTCGATCAGCGGCCGCTGGCCGGCGATTTCTCCATGAACTACGCGGTTACCATCGCCCTGCACCTGGCCCGCCGGTCCGTTCTGATCGAGGCCCCGTATTTCAACCCAAGCGACGATCTGCTCGCCGAACTGCTGGCCGCCGCTGCCCGGGGCGTGGATGTGTGCATCCTGACCAATGATCTGGATAGCATGGACATCGCCGACGCGTTTTATCAGGCGGCCTACTGGTTTGAGACCCTGCTGGACGGGGGCGTGCGCGTGTTCCTCTGGCAGCGCGCTCCTCGGACGATGCATTCCAAGGCCATGGTCGTCGACGACGACTTCGCCATGATCAGTTCGTACAACTTCAACCTGCGCAGCATCCTCTGGGACACGGAAAACGCCGCCATTTTTCACGACCCGCCGGCCGTCGAGGCTGTGCGGCAAATGATCGAGGACGACCTGGACGCGGAATGGACCCGGGAGATCGACGCCGCCTGGATAGCCGAACAGCCGGAGGAGGTTTGGGAAACCGCCCGACGGCTGCATGCTTTGCGCTGGTTTTACTGATTAAGCCCCTGGCTTACGAGGCACCACCGGCCGGCGTACCGGCGATCGGCTCGACGGGTTTGTTTTCCTCGTCTATCGGCCGCGCGCTTAGGAACAGCTCGGCGAGGTCGGCGTCGTCCGTCGAGCGGCGTTTGAGAATGTCAAAGGTGTTGCTTGCCAGTTCCCGGTCGCCGGTGAAATGCCGGACAAATCCCAGGACGAGCCAGCCGTCCACGTTGGCTGGATCGGACCGGACGAAGTCCTCCAGAGCCTGCAGATGGCGGCCGAAGTCGTCGGCCTGTCCATAGCGATCGCGCAGGTCGAAAGGAATATCGACGACATCCGGGGCCAGGCGAACACCCTGGCGGATGGCCTCGGCAGCCGCGGTGATCTCGCCGGTTGCAAAGCGGGCAACACCGTAAGCTAGAATCGCATCCACGTTATCGTTGTACTTGTTCATCACCTGGCCGAACAATCCCGCGGCCTGTTGATAGTCTCCCTTGCTGAAGAGTTCCACGCCCTGAACCATCAACCCGTGGATTTCCTGTTCGGCGGCGGCGTCCAGTGGCTGTGGTTCCGCGGGGGCGGCCGGTGCTTGCGGGGGCATGCTTACGCTCGGGGCCGAGGGCGCGGACGGAGCGGCCAGCATGTCGTCCGGTTCCAGAACCTCGCTCCAGCCGTAATCGTTATCCGAGAAGCTCTCTTGAGGCGCGCCGAAGTCAGGAGTAACCGTACTGCGCTGAACGCTGTCGATCGGCGGGGCGGTATAACCCGTGGCCGGCGGCTGACTGACTCCGGCGTAGGGGTCCGTACCGTAACTCGGCGTTTCGGCATACCCGCCGGGCTGTTCGGTTATTACGGTGCCTACGACCGCCTGATCATAACTCTCGACCGGCATAGTGGCATAAGGGTCTACGGAATACGCGGGATACCCGCTGATCACCGGGTAGCCGGTGTAGACCGGCGTGGGTACGTATACCGGGTAGCTCGCGAAGGATGTGTAGTACGGGTAAGAGTAATAGTAGGGGTCGTAGTAATAGGACGGATACGTGCTGAACCCAAATCCAAACGCGAAACTGTACCTGGAGTATCGCCGAGGGTAGCAAGGTCGATAGCAACTGGAATAAGAGTAGGGCCGGTAGCCGCAGTGCTGTCGCCATCGGCTGTGACAATAGGTAGGCCGTAACGGAGGACGTGCACTGTAGACTCCGCTTCGCCGTGAGTAATCGTAGCGATCGCCGATGAAGTAGCCTCGTGAGCTCAAAGTGTTGTCCGGTACGCGATAGCTACGGCTTGGCCCCGAGGGGCTGCGTACGCGGGCAGTCCGGGAGTCGGGAGTCACGACGGACGAGCGGGGCTGATAGCCGCCGCTGCCCGGACGGCCGTCGGACGGCCGACGCATGAACGTGTACCGATTGTTGTCGGAATCTCGGGCGGAGGGGTTGATCCGACTGAGCCGGGACGCGGAGTCGCCGTCCCGGGTGGCGGTGTCGGTTCGGGGGGCCATGAACATACGGCCGGTCTCCCGCAAAGGCTGTTGCGGCGTTCGATTCGTATTGCTGTTCGGCAAGTTTGCCGAGGGGCGTTCCGTCTGGTTACGCGGGGTGATCGCCGATCGGTTTGGCGCCGTTCCGTCGGTTTTCGGGGCAACGCTCGGACTGCCGCCCGTGCGTGAGGGGGAACGCGAAAGCGAAGGAGGATTGCTTGATGGGCTGCGATTATTCAAAGCTCTGTTCCGCGTGTCGGTCGGAGATCCGGTACTTGGCCTCCGCTCGCTTAGCGGGCTGCTCGAGACTCCGGCATCGCCGGCAGAGGATCGCGCATTGGTCGAAGGTGCAGGTTGACGATTGGTTGACGGCGTGGTCAACGGTGAACGGGTCCCCGAGGTGGCATTCGGCGGCATAGTCGCGCTGGGCGATCGGTTGACGGCCGGACTGCGCGACGGGGTCGCGGTGGTTTCCCGGCGAGGAGCGGCCGTGGCCGGCTGCCGGGCCGTGGTCGAGGGCACGTTCTGCCGGTTGGCTGACGGTGTACTCAATGGTGAACGTGTACCAGAGGTCGGGCTCGATGGCGCGGTCACGCTAGGGGATCGGTTAACCGACGGGCTGGGTGCTGGCGCGGGGGATATTTCCCGGCGCGGGGCGACTGTTGCCGGCGTGCGACTGGGAGCGGCGGAAGGCCGAGCCACCGTAGGCGTGCTTTGCCGATTGACCGACGGCGGTGCCGCGCTCCGCGAGGGGGCTGCGCTCGGAGTTCTGCTGATAGTGGGCGCCCGCGAAGGCATCGCCGGGCTTATGCTCCGCGGCGTAACCGACCGACTGGGTACCGGCGATCGGTTGCCGGCGGTCCAGGATCGTGACGGGGCGGCCGACGACCGACTCGGTGCGCTGAAGCTCCTGGACGGCGACCGGGTAGTCCGCGGAGTCGAGATTATGGATCGACTGGTTCTGCCCGTCGGGGCTGATTGCCGACTCACCGAAGGCGTAAAGGATCGACTGCTCGACGGACTGGACGATCGCCGACTAAATGACGGACTGGATGAGCGGCGACTGATCGACGGGCTGGATGATCGCCGACTGACCGAAGGCGCCGATGAACGACCGGCCGATCGGGAACGAGACGACGCAACCGCGTCGACTTGGAATCCGGCGAACAGTAAAAGACACACAACGGAATATAAGCTTATATGGCGTCGTCGTGGTGACATGATTTCCCTCGCTTTCGGGGTAAAGCCCCATAAATTGCGCGAGGCTGCGCGGTAAAAATCCCGCCCCGTACAATGTTAGCCTTTCTCCAGTTTTCAGGCAAGCCAACTCAATCCAACATCAGCTTCGTCATCGGACGCAGATCACTCCAGGTATAATCGGGTACGGCGTTGCCGATGTCGCTGATCCGGTCGCCGCGGTTTACCCAGGCGGCCCGCAGCCCGGCCCGCCGGGCCCCGTCCACGTCGCTATGCAGCGAATCGCCGACGTGAACTACCCGGTCCGCGGCCCAACCGGTCAATTCAAGGGCATATTCAAAAATGCCTGTATTCGGCTTATAGCATTTGGCCCGCTCGCTGGTTACCACCCTATCGAAATGCAACCCCAGATGATCCAGGGCCAGGCGCAGCTCCCGCTCATCGGCATTGCTGACGATACAGACCGGAATGTTCAAACGGGCCAGCACCTCGGTAACCTCCTCGAATAGGACGGGTCGAGCCAGATATTCATTTAACACCCTAATGTAAGACCCGACTTCCACCCTTCCGGTTAGGGGAAAAATCGTGTCGATAAGGGTGTCATACTCAATCTGCAGCAAAGTCCGGAAAGAATCCCCGTTCTGTGATTCGATAGCTTGAAAATATTTCAGGCCCCAGTCGACGGCGATTTCAGTGGCACTGGCCTTGAGTTTGTGGTCGTCAATGACGGCCTGACAGACCGCTTCCACTGCCTCGCGGTCTCCGCCCACCAGTGTGCCGTAGAAATCGAGAAAAATCCCCTGTAAGTCGGACATCGCTCCTCCCGTAGTGCAATAGTTGGGGGTTGATTATAGCCTTAATCGGGCATTATCCTACTCCCTGACGGTTCGGAGGCGTTTTCGATATAATATGCCAAGATGGGCACTGGGTTTACCCTTGATTGGGGTCAAGATATCGGCGTTTGGATGGGGCATATGGTTTTGAATAAGCCTTCACTCATCGCTATCTGGTTCTTGCAGATTCTGAGTCTGCTGCTCGCGGGGGGTGGGTGCCGTCGTGAATCGGAAGGTGAGTCCTCCGGTAAGCCCGCGGGGCATCAGTTGTCGGTGACCGAGACTTACGAACAGCTTCGCGAGCTCTATGAACGGCGGTCCTACGGTGTGATGCGGGCCTATATGCCGGCCGATCAGGGCGAGTCGGTGATAGATCTGTTGATGGCGGTCGATCGCCTGTTGGTCGGTAACGAAGCGGCTTTGGCGGCTATCCGTGAAGTTTGCCCTTCTTTCCCGATTGAGCGGTACGACTTGTCGCCAATCACCGACCGCATGGGACTGTTTCCCCGTGATCTACATCTGGTGTCGGTCAAGGAATATGGGGAACATGCCAGGGTGGCCGTGCAGTATGGCAATCGGTTGCCGCTGGAGTATCTGGAATTTGTCCGTCCGGGGGATCACTGGCTTTATCAGCCGGGCCCGCCAGGCCCGCGAGTTGGCCCACGTTTGGCCGAGCTGACGGAAGCGTTGAACCGCTTCGCCCGCTCGATTTCCAATCGATCACTGAATCAGGAAGAAATCGAAAACGAATATCTCCTTAATATACGGCCGCGTCTGCGCCGGATCCGGGATCTATTCGAGGCCGAGGAAGACGGAGCTACGGTCCCCGCGCGGTAATGAACCATACGCGAGGCTGCGCGGAGGCATCCATTGGCATGCGGACTTCGTGGTCCTGGGCGCCGGCTTAAGTGTCTCCATACGGTTCATCGGACGTTGATATGGGGGTTTGGCACAAACACGGTAATGGCCCGGGTTGACGGCGCGGTGGTTATGAACAGGAATTAGAGGAATTTGTTGTCGTTTTCAATGTTGACATGGTGGAATCACGCAAATGATGGCAATAGTAAAAATGGTCGGAGTGAAATCGTGTTTCGTCTTCCTCGTGTCCATGGTGTTTTTGATCGGCTGTTCCGCTACGAGTGAACCGGCCGCACGCGAGCAGTTGGCGGCGCAACGTGGTGGGAGTCGTGCGACGGAGGCCAAGGCCCTGCTCGTGGGCAACTGGGCCGATCCAACGATCCTCAAGGATGGCGACGACTACTACATGACGCACTCAAGCTTTGAGTACTATCCGGGGCTGCTGGTCTGGCACTCCCAGGATCTACGTGCGTGGCGGCCGATCTGTCGGGCGGTGGTTCACCAGGAGGGTTCGATCTGGGCTCCTGATCTGATCAAGCACGACGGACGGTATTATATCTACTACCCGGCGGCCGGTCAGAATTGGGTTGTCACCGCCGATTCACCTGACGGGCCATGGTCCAGTCCAATGTCGATAGGGGTAGGTTTGATAGATCCCGGACACGTCGTCGGCGATGACGGGAAACGTTACGTGCATATTTCCGACGGCTACGCGGTGGAAATGTCGGCAGACGGTCTGCAAGCCATTACATTGCCCCAGAAGGTTTACGACGGCTGGCCGATCCCGCGGGACTGGGCGATCGAATGCTTCTGCCTGGAGTCGCCGAAACTGACCAAACGGGACGGCTGGTATTACCTGACCAGCGCCCAGGGCGGAACGGCCGGTCCCTCGACCAGTCACATGGTCGTCTCGGCCAGATCGCGAGGTCCGCTGGGGCCATGGGAGAACTCGCCCTACAATCCGCTCATTCGAACCTGGGACCGCGAAGAACCCTGGTGGTCGAAAGGGCACGGAACGCTCGTGGAAGGGCCACAGGGGCAGTGGTACTGTGTAATACATGGCTGGATGAACGGTTACCTGACCCTCGGGCGCGGCACTCTGATCGAGCCGATCCATTGGACCGAGGACGGCTGGTTCCGGGTCGCCGACCACTGGCCTTCCGCTTGGAACGAGCCGGTGCGGGTGGAGATGCCGATGAGCGATGAGTTCGACGGCGACCGGTTGGGTATCCAATGGCATTTTTTCCAGAATTATGACGCCGAGCGTTTCCAGTTGGCCAATGGCCTACTGATGCTGCATGCCCGGGGCTCTACTCCCGGGGATTCCCAACCGCTATGCGTAATGCCGCTTAATCGGGCCTATGCAATCGAGACCGAGATCGAGTTCGAGGGTTCAGGGCAGGGGGGGCTTATGCTGTTCTTTTCGCCGCGGGTTTACGCTGGATTGGCCGTCACCGAGGACGGGATCGTGAGCTCCGTACGTGAGGAGTTTCGGCGGCATGGTGAGGCCAGCGAGCCGCGGCCCAGCCGCCGGGTGGTGCTACGCATAGTCAACGACAAGCAGGATGTACGTTTCTACTACAAGGACGATGCTGGGACCTGGTGTATCATTCAGCCAAGTATCGATATTTCCTGGGCTCATCATAACACCTTCGGCGGCTGGTACGACGTGCGCCCCGCACTGTTTGCCAGCGGCAGCGGGCAGGCGCGCTTTCATTATTTCCGTTATGAGCCCCTGGAGAACTAATAAGTGGCGTAAACCGTCATATTGCCCAGGACGATGAATAATCCGGCTTAAGCAGCCATGAACCCCGCGAAACGCATTGTCTTATGCATAAATGCAGGGGGCCAAGCCGGTTATAATTCTTGAACATTAAGGGCGTTTACGGTATTCTCTGTTGGTTCAATTTCTGGGGTGTCGCGTAGCGCGGTCCTTCATCGCTTTGAAGTAAATCATGGCATTGAGCAGTTCATAAGAGTCGGGTGATGGCGGACTGGCGGTGGAGAGGCAAAGCACTTGAACTATTTCTGGAGTATCTGGCATATCCGCCATTCTGTCGAGTCGGGGAAACAGGCCCTGGGCCTCTGGCTGGGAGACGGAATTATGCAGAATCTTTCGTGTGTCGCGATGACGTTGTCGCTGGTCATTGGCATGGGGCTGGGGATTTGCGGGCCAAGTCTGTCGGCAAGGGCCGAATTGCCCCCGCGAGGCGTGGTTCGCTATGGTGAATTCGGTGCCAAGGGCGACGGCAAGACCGATGATATCGATGCCATCGCCGCAGCCCATGCGTTCGCCAACCAGCACGGGCATTCCGTGAAAGCCGACGAGGGCGCCACCTACTACATCGGCGGAAAGAACCAAACAGCGGTCATCCAGACCGATACCGATTTCGGCACGGCGGCCTTCATCATTGACGATACCGACGTCCAAGACTGCAGGGCCCACGTATTCCTGGTCAGTTCGAACCTGCAGCCGTTCAGAATCGAGGGTATATCCTCTCTCAAGAGGGGTCAGGAGAGAATCGACGCCACCTTGCCCGGAACCTGCCTGGTCACCGTTACCAATTCCAACGTAAAACACTACATCCGGTTTAGGGCGAACCGCACCAGTAGTGGATACCCGCAGAAGGATGTCTTTATCGTTGACAAAGATGGCAATGTGGATAGAAACACTCCGATTATCTGGGATTTCGACCAGATTACGGGCATTACCGCTCAGCCTATGGACGAGACGACGCTGGCCATCACCGGAGGACGTTTCACCACAATCGCCAACAAAGCCGAATCGAAGCCCACCTATTACAACCGGGGCATCGCAATCAGACGTTCCCGTGTTCTTGTAGATAGGTTGGAACACCACGTGACCGGTGAAGGAGACTTAGGTGCGCCCTATGGCGGTTTCATCAATATAGGCGACTGCTCCGACGTGAGGGTCCAGAACACTATCCTGACCGGGCGCAAAAAGGGCCGGACCATTGGCTCGGCCGGGGTTCCAGTTTCCATGGGCAGCTACGACATCTTAGTCACAGGGGCTCTGAACGTGTCATTCGTAAACTGCCGCCAGACGAATGACATCAAGGACAGCATGTACTGGGGAATCATGGGATCCAACTACTGCAAGAATCTTGTTTTCGACAATTGCACCTTTTCCCGGTTCGATGCGCACAAGGGCGTTACCCATGCCGCCATCCGCAACTCGACCCTGGGGCATCAAGGCATCAGCGTCATCGGCAGCGGCATCTTCACCGTGGAGAACACCACCGTCTACGGCAGGAACCTGATCGGTCTGCGTCCCGACTACGGCAGCACGTGGCAGGGAGAACTGGTCATCCGTAACTGCGTATTCGTGCCCGCGGGGGGCAAATCGAGCAGTGCCAGTCTGATCGGCGGATCCTACTCCGGGCAGCATGATTTCGGCTACAGATGCTACATGCCGGAACGTATCACCATCGACGGCCTCCGTATTGACGACTCCAACCATCCGGCCAACTACCAGGGCCCAGCTATTTTTGCGAATTTCAATTCACGGATGACCGACGATTCCTATGTGGAGAAGTTTCCGTACGTCAGAACCAGAGAAGTCATTCTGAGGAACGTGACCACCACTAGCGGCAAGGCATTAAGGGTGAGCGACAACCCTTTCATGTTCAAGGACGTGAAGGTGACCACCCATGAACAGCGCTGAACAGAGAGACGCTATTGCCATGCAAGTGTCCACCTTTGACGCCGTGATCAGCATTAACTGTGTTTTCCGAGCAAAGGGTATCTCCCCCGGAGCCAAGTCGCCTCCCTCGCGTAATCATGTTTTTGTCAGTCATTGGCGGGGAACAGCGAAAAGATCGCCCGGTTGCTGTTCAGACCGTCCAGTAGGATGAGGCTCTTGCCAGGTAGCCCCGGGCACCACGGGTCTTCGGTCTGCGGCCGCTCGGCGGCGGCAGCCCCCAAGTTGACGATCGCGCCCCCGACCATGACAATACCCGTGTTCCTCGTCATTTGTTGTCCTCTGGTTGCCGCGCTGTCGCGATCATGCCAGGAGCGGGGAGGTAAGACTTCAATGATCCTGGCCGACGCCAAGCTTCAGTACGCCGACTACTTCATCATCATCGCCTACTTCGTCCTCATTCTGGGGATCGGCATCTATTTCTACCGC
>JAAYCU010000337.1 GCA_012729595.1 Phycisphaerales bacterium | reverse complement strand
GTGCTTCACCCATTGCATTCTCCGGATTTCAGCGGCCTGAGGTTCATTTTCGCCTGTATTCATAAGGGGAATCGTCACCTCATTATACGCCGTTGTAAGTGTCATATGGGAAATCCGGGCTTATAGATGCTCTTTTATCCATTCCAGGACCTCGTCCTCGTGGCCTTCGGGTTTGACTTTTTCGAAGACGTGGGCGATTTTACCCTCGCGGTCGATCACGAAGGTGGTACGAACCACGCCCATGTACTTGCGGCCGGCCATCGTTTTCTGTTGCCAGACGCCGTACTTCTTGCAAATTTCCTGTTTTTCGTCGGCCAGCAGGACGAAGGGCAGGCCGAACTTTTCGATGAAACCGGCGTGTGACTTGAGCGAGTCCGGCGAGACGCCCAGCACCTCGACTCCAGCCTTTTTCAGTCGGCTATGCGCATCACGGAAACCGCAGGCCTGGACCGTGCAGCCGGGGGTGTTGTCCTTGGGATAAAAGTACAGGACCACCACCTTACCCTTGAAGTCGGACAATTTGACCTGTTGGCCGTTCGAGCCGGGCGCCGAGAAGGCCGGAGCTTTTCGTCCTGCTTGAGGAAAAGACGTTGCCTCGTTCGTGGTTTGAGCCATAAGCCGCCCCTTTCATGCTGGCGAAGGATCGATGCACTCCATCATGCGAAATTGTATATCCCTCGTTCGGCGTCGGCCAGTCGGCGAATTGTTGCAGCTCGTATGGTCCAGACCTTGAGGGTACACCAAAAGGCCATTGCGATCGGCGGGATAAGCGATTACAAACACAGGATGACCAGCAGAGACAAGGCATGGGTGTTCGTGTTATGCATCGTTCTGGCCGGATCGGTGGTCGGGCTGCTCAGTCTTGACCAAGCTGGTCCCGACACAACACCGAGCGAGCACGGGGCAATCGCGTTAACCGACAATCCCCCGCCGTCTGCCCCGTCCGATGGCAACCTGGCGCCCCGGGAATCAACCGATATGGTAACCGAGACTACCGCGACCGCCCCAGCCAGGGCTTCGACGGAGATTGCATCCTATATGCCTCTGCAAAACGCCAAGGTAGGCGAGTTTGCCAGCTACGCCGCTCTGGATGATATCCAGGTTCATTACCGGATCGTAGACGTGGATACTGTGGGAGCACTGGTCGAGATCGAAGTTTATCAGGCAGGCAAACCGCTCGGGCTGCCGGCTCGTCGAATGGAGAAGCGCGATATTGATCCCATGCAGCGCGAGGCTGCGCGGGCACAAGCGGACAGGAATGTGACCAGCACGGTAATCAATGCGGCCAGCCGATCATGGAACGCCTTACTCTACGAGGATCGCTGGGTGGATGAAGACATCCTTTACGTTCGGCGTACCTGGGTCAGCCTTGAGGCCCCGATACTAGGGATTCTTCGCATGGAATTAGAGGGTGACGGCCAACTGGAGGCACGCCTCGAACTCATTGACTGGGGTATGTCCGGAGCCAATCCAAACGACGCCCCCTGAGCCCGATCAATTCTTCTTCTTATCGCGTTTTTCCTGAATCCGTCGGCTTTGCACGCGCTGGGCGGCCTCGGCGTGTTTCTGGAACTCTTCCCACTTTCGCCGCAGATAGCCCTTTTCGCTGGGGGCCTGATCCTGGACCACTTTAGCCCGGAACCGCTCCCTTTCGTCCTCTTGCTTAAGGTGTTCGCGGATGCGCCACTGTTCGAGGATGCCGAAGAAATTGCTGGCCATGATATACAAATTAAGACCGCTCGGTGCATTATAAAGAATCAACACGAAAAAGATGCTCATGAAAATCATCATCTTACGCTGCTGTTCGAGCTGGTCGGGGTTGCCGCCCGCCGCTGCCTGCGGATTGCCTCGGGGCATGAAACGGGCCTGCAGAACCTGGGAGACGCCCAAGAGGATAGGGAGCAGGTTGAATGATTTGACCGGACCGATCATCCCGCTGAGGAAGGGAATCTCAAATTCGGCAAAACGGATCAGTGCGTCCGGAGCGGTCAAATCCTTGATCCAGTAACCGTCGAATGGAGCGTGGCGCATATCGATCAACGAATTCAACCCCGCCCACAACCCCGCCCAGATCGGTATTTGCAGCATCATGGGCAAACAGGTCAGCATCTGTCCGGCCGGATTAACTCCCGCATCTCGGTAAACCTGCATCATCGCCTGATTCATGGCCTGCCGGTCGCTAGCATACTTTTCTCGTACGGCGTTGACCTTCGGCTGAAGAACTGACATCTGCTTCTGCATCCGCATCATATTGACCTGGCTCTTCTTCGTAACCGGGTGCAGAAGCAGCCGCACCAGAAGGACCAGCAGGATAATCGCGATCCCATAATTATGCGGCGGGATGCTATGGAACAGATTGAGCAGGGTCATCATGAAGGTGGCCACGGCGTTCGGGGCGCAGAAATAAAAATAAACGGAGATTACGCCGTAATAACCAAGTTGGCGATACGCCTCAACCGTATCGAATACTTTCTTCGATTTCGGCCCAACGAAGCATTTGAAGACAACTTCCTCCGCTTGCCCGACAGGAATCGCCAGGCTCTCGGTAATATACACAAACGTCAGATCCTGCCGCTCATGGTATCCCTCGGTCGCTCTGTCCGGCAGGTCAGTCAAATGGATGGCCTCGGCCCGGGTAAACCGGGGCGGGTCCGCCGGTCCGGTACGACCGGCGGGGGTCATGATGCAGGTGAAGTACTGATTGGTCTGGGCGACCCAGGCGATACGTTGCTCCTCGCTGTCCTGGCCGAGAATAATTTTGCCTTTTTTAACCACCTCGCCACGATTATGCGAACCCATCACGGGCCCGGTACCGCCCTGTTGCCACATGGCCGAGACAATTCGCCGATCCTCTCCGCGAGCTTCTTCCTGGCGGAAACCAATCGGACCCTGCTGAACCAATTTGACCATTAGGGATTCGTCCCCGAGGTTCTCCACCCGCAGGGATAAGTTCAGGTCAAAGGTTTTTTCCGTGATCGGTTGTTGATCCAGACGGTAGGTTTTAACCACCCTGACAAGCGGATGGTCTTGCGGGTCTTTCAATACAACCGAGAAAACCGCGGTTTCAGCGTCGGCCTCCTC
>JAAYCU010000336.1 GCA_012729595.1 Phycisphaerales bacterium | reverse complement strand
TCATTCGTCGAAGACTATGTGTAGTCAGCTTGATCGGTCTGATACTGATCGGACTGCCTGGCATAAGTGCAAGGGGAAATGGTTTTGATGCTGCTCGCTATCTATCACCCGACCAATTACACCCCGGAATGAAAGGTTTCGGTCGCACAGTAATGTCGGGAACGAAAATCGAAACCTTTGACTTCGAAATAATCTCTATCATGAGTAATGCTTGGTATGCCAGGCAGGACATTATTCTGGTGCGGTGTTCAGGGCTCAATCTGGAACATAGTGGGATTATCGCGGGGATGAGCGGATCGCCATGCTATATCACGGATGAGACAGGTCGTGAGCGAATGATCGGAGCTGTGGCGTTCGGTTGGTCCACGAACAAGGATCCGATCTGCGGCCTACAGCCGATCACGCAAATGCTGGAAATCCCGGAATACTATACTACGAAGGATAAATCGCCGGTGACGGCGGCGAAAGACTCGACGGAATCCAACCTGTCCGCCGGTATTCCCGTCGGACGGATTGTGGCCGATCTGTCGTCGACGCCGATCCCCCAGGCCTCGCGATTCAGTATTTTGAATGATTCGAACGATACCGGGCGGCCCCTCATACCTCCCGCTTCGGCCGCACCGGCCGGCCTGTGGCCGCTCAAGCTTCCGGTGGCCATCTCGACCCTCAGCGAACCGGCCATGTCGTTTCTTCAGCCGCATTTTGATCGGCTGGGGTTCACTCCGGTAACCGGAGGCGGGGCCGGACCGAGCGTCCGAGCCAGAGCCGAGGACGTGCAACTGGAACCGGGTTCGGTTTTTTGCATTCCATTCATGAGCGGTGATCTGGAAATGGCTGGCCTGGGCACCTGCACTGAGGTCATCGGCGAACGAGTCCTCGCTTTCGGGCATGCGGCGATGGGAGACGGGGAAGTCGAATTGCCTATCGCTACTGGAGCGGTGCATACGATCATCCCCTCGATTGTCCGGAGTGTAAAAATCGGGGCGGCACTGCGTAATGTGGGAACCCTGCGCCGTGACGAAAACGCCGGGGTATTCGGCGTTCAAGGGCCGGCCCCGGCCATGATCCCCATGGAAATTAGTTTACGCGATGTACGCGGCGAGCGAGTTTACCGCTACGAGATTGTTCAGGAGCGGTTTCTGACCGCAGTATTGGCCGGCATGGGCCTGCTGGAAAGTATTTATGCTCATCATTCGCCGCCAGAGGAGCATAATATTCGTTACGCAATAGAAGCAGAGTTTGAACAATACGGCGTTTTCCGGACCTCCAATATGACCAGCCAGGATGGGGGAATGGGGGCACAGATGGATTTGTACCTGCCGATCCAGGCCATGATGAACGCCCCATTCGGAAAGGCCCGTCTAAAACGCTGTCGCGTGGTGCTGACTATCGAGAAAGGTGCCCTCCAAGCCACCATTGACGATGCTCAACTACGTAAAACCACCTATAAACCCGGTGAAACAGTGACCGTCAGGGTTCGTTTTCGGCACTATCGTCGGGATCCCCAGCTCACTTGGGCGGATTTCTCGCTAGACTTACCGGACAATGTGCCTGATGGGAGATACGAGTTAATGGTCACATCGGTCAACGGCCATCTGCAGGCTCTGACCGAGGAAAAACCGCATCTATTCCTGGCCCGCTCTCCGGATCAACTTCTGGCCGCGTTGAACATGGTCGCGGGCTATCCGGCAAACCGACTATATTTGCGTCTACGCCTGCCCGAAGGCGGCTTGGCGATAGATAAAATAGAAATGCCGGCCCCCCCCACGTTCTGGAAAAGAATTCTGACCGAATCACGAAACCGCGATGTGCGGTCCTATGCGGAAAGCTCTCTAGCCCAGTATGAAACGGATTTTTCGGTGGACGGCAACCAAACCCTTACCATCATCGTGGACCGAAGGGCCGACCAGTAGAACTAACACAGGTAACGTGGTGCCCTCAGAACCTGCATACGAACATGGTTGACTGACGTAAAGGATTAACGAGGCATGAAAAACTTATATCTGTCAATGGTTACGTGGATTCTTTTCGGAACGACAATAGTGGACGCGGTGGAAACCAAGTGGGTCAGGCACGATCAGCCAAGAACATTCACTGCGGGTAAGCTCGACAACGTGGTGGTGACCTCACGCGGGGAGATCGAACTGGCCCGGGCGATAACACTGATCGATGCCGTCAAGGATCCCACGGACGTGGTTAACACCCTGGCAATGGCCGGCGACGGACTGGTCTACGCGGCGACCGGACCGCGCGGTATTATTCTGCGGATCGACGGGGAGAAGGTGACGGAATTCGCCACCCTGCCCGAGGGCGGCACAATATTCTCGCTGCTGTTCACTCGGGAGGGACATCTATTGGCTGGAACAGGCGGCGGGCACAAAGCTCAAATATTCCACGTCGACGGGACAGGCAAGGTCAGTGTTTTTTATGAGCCCCCGGACGCCAGGTATATCTGGGCCATGGGCCGAGGGGAACAGGGAGAAATCTATGCGGCAACTGGCATCAAAGGCCAGTTGCATGTAATTGAACCCGACGGCAAGAGTGGCAAGGTCCTCGCAACGTTAAAACCTAGGAACCTGCTCTGCTTGGCTATCGGGGCCGATGGAATGCTATACACGGGAACCGACGAAGACGGCCTGATCTGCCGAATCAATCCCAAAAACGGGCAGATGTTTTATCTTTACGATGCGAAGGAACCGGAAATCAGCGCCTTGGTATTGGATACCGAAGGCAATCTGTACGCGGCAACGGCCGACGCGGAGAACGCCCGTCCCGGTCGTCAAATAGCTGACAAACCGTCGGGGAGGCCGGAAACCACGCCCTCACAGCCAGCCGCAGACCAGCCTCCAGCCACCCAACCTGAGGCGGACTCGTCCAAACAACAAGCCGAGGACGATAAGGAAAACGACAAGTCCGCCGCTCTGGCGCCTCTGCGTCGGACGAACAGTATTGGCCGACCGGTAATCCCCCAACAGCTATCCAAGGAAGGCAATGCTATCTATAGGATAGATCAGGATGGATTTGTTACCGAGGTATTCCGAGAACCGGTAATGATTTTAGCTATGACCGAGTATCAAGGAACGATTTATGCAGCCACAGGCAATGAAGGTCGAGTTTATGCGATAGAGCCCGCCACTGAAAAACAAGTAGTGATAAACAAGCTGGAATCCGCCCAGGCGACCTGTCTATTGCGACTTGCGGATGGGACGCTTATGGTCGGGGCGGCCAATGCAGGGGCTTTGGCATGTCTTTCGCCGGCTTATGCAGAAAAAGGTACACTGCACAGCGAAGCATTGGATGCTGAACAGATTGTGCGCTGGGGCCAGATACAATGGGATGCATCGATCCCCGAGGGTACGAAATTAACCATCGCCACGAGAAGCAGCAACGTTCAAGACATCGAATCGCCGGCATGGGAACCCTGGTCGCAGGAGCTGGACGCGACGGCCGCCAGGCAGATCCCTTCTATCAGCGCCCGGTTTCTCCAATATCGATTGACTTTTGAAACCACCCTGCCGAAGGCGACACCTGTGCTTCGCAAGGTGGAATACGCCTATATCGAGGAAAACCAGGCCCCCCGAATAACTATGCTGCAAGTCCTCTCCGTTCAAGAGGCTGCTCAAAAGCCGGAGATCCCCCCAAAAGTCAAGGCGTTGGCCGCCAGTGGACGCGGTTCTGATGAAAGCGAACCCATCCCGGAACATCAATGGGTCGCGACGTGGCGTGCGGAGGATCCTAACAATGACCAGCTGACGTTCGAGGTCTTTTCCCGACAGTTAGGCAATAATAAATGGATACGCTTGGCCAAGGATATTGAGGAGCCTTTCGTATCCTGGGATACGCGCACGATGCAAGACGGTCGCTTCGAAATCCGGGTGGTGGCCAGTGATCGCAAGAGTAATGCGATCGGCAACGAGTTGACGGATGCCCGAATAAGTGATCCGTTCATCGTGGATAACACGCTCCCCGAGGTCCAAATTGCCAGCATGGATCCGGTGGGGAAAAACCATGTACGGATTCATGCCCGCCTGGAGGACACGGCTTCCCGGATCAAGAGCGTGTCCTATAAGGTGGATAATCAGGCGGATTGGATGCCTTTAGCCGCCGATGACGGGATTTTTGATTCGCGAAGTGAAACGGTAACCTTTACCGTGGAGGACTTGGAGCCCGGCCCCCACCTGATTTCCCTGCGGGTCAGCGATGAACAAGGAAATACCCGTTATGTGAGCCGGGAAGTTATGGTCGGTAATTAAAGATCGAAGTTGGGGCTGGAAATGAAGACTGGAATCCGCTAGACTACCCGGTCTGAGAACATGGAAATAGGAACGAGGTTGACAATATGCATTACCCGAAAAAAAACAGTAGGATTAAAAAGCTCCGTAAGCAAGGTTTCCGCGCTCGTATGCGAACATCTAATGGTCGCAAATTACTTAACCGTCAGCGGCGTACAGGGCGACACACCGTCTCTGTTACGAAATAATCTGCCGTTCTCGATAGACTCATAATCCTGTGGCGATTGTTAGACGAAGCTTTTCTTCGTGAAGCGCTGGGCTGCGCTTGCTATGTTCAAGCAGTATGCCGTTGCGCAGTCGTTGTTTGAGCAGTTGACATATCGGATACAGCACTTATAGCTTTGCATGTTAACGAATCGACAGGCCCAATCAAGGCCGCCAAAGCAACACGTGGGCTATTGGGTGTGGCCACAGCATTTTTGGCATCAGGCTGTTTTTCGCGTCCGCCA
The DNA here is from genome assembly GCA_012729595.1 of Phycisphaerales bacterium. GTDB lineage: Bacteria > Planctomycetota > Phycisphaerae > UBA1845 > PWPN01 > JAAYCU01. The sequence goes on along the minus strand of JAAYCU010000336.1, from coordinate 4,420 downwards.
GTAGAGGTTCCACTGGCCGCTCTCGCGGAGGGCGACCAGATTCATCATCGCTGCCGCATGGTCCGGGTCCCATTTCATGCCGGTCCGCTTGAGTCGGAGCGTCAGATTATTGCAGGCAGCCTCGGTGGGCCCCGATCCAATATCCCAGCCTCGGGCGAGAGCTTGGCGGTAATCCACCATCTCCCACCGCTCCAGGATGTACTGCCGCAGCAGTCGCAGACTCTCCTTCCTGAGTTCAACACGCCTTTGCATTGCATTCATAAGTCCTTATTTTGCAAGGGGGGGATTTGAGATTTGGGTGTCCCGAGCGTAAATTGGCCCCATGTTCGTACGGAAGAAGCCCAACCGATCCGGCTCAGTCAGCGTGCAGGTGGTCGACAAGTCCAACGGCTACCGTGTGGTCAAGACCATGGGTTCGGCTCGTGACCCGGAGGACTTGAGACGGCTGGTCGAACTGGGCAAGCTGTTCATCGCTCGCCGGAGCAAGCAGTATTCCCTCTTTCCGGCTGATCAGCGGGACAGCGCCGCCATCCTCGATTTCGTACAGACCCTTCAGAACGCCTCGATTCGCACGGTTGGCCCGGAACTGATCTTCGGCCGGCTCTTCGACGAGATCGGCTTTGGTGCCATTCCAGAGCAGTTGTTCCGCGACATGGTGATCGCCCGCCTGGTCTACCCGACCAGCAAGCTCAAGACAGCGGATTACCTTTATCGCTACCGCGGCAAAACAGTTTCGGTGCAGAGCATCTACCGCTTTCTGGATCGTCTCCACGAACAGCACAGCCAGCAGGCTCAGGAGGTGGCCTACCGTCACTCCCGCAAGATTCTCCGGCGAATCCAAGTTGTCTTCTACGACATGACCAGTCTCTACCTCGAGGCCGAGGACGAAGACGACCTGCGGAAGATCGGCTTTTCCAAGGACGGCAAGTTCCAGAACCCGCAGATTCTGCTGGGCCTGCTGGTCGGACAGCACGGCTACCCCATCGGCTATGACATCTTCGAAGGCAATACGTTTGAAGGCAAGACGCTCTTACCGGTACTCAAGGGCATTCAGGAACGCTACGGTTTCGGCAAGCCCGTCGTTGTGGCCGATGCGGCCATGCTGCGTAAAGACAACCTCGACGAACTGGAAGGCGAGCGGTACTCGTTTATCGTCGCCGCTCGAATACGCAACGAATCACAAGCCATGCAGGACGAGATTCTGAGATGCTGTGCGGGGCTGCGAGACGGCGAATGCATCGAGATACAGCACGAAAAGGGTCGTCGGCTGATCGTGGCCTACTCGGACAAGCGGGCCAGGAAGGACGCCCACAACCGTCAGCGAGGCCTGGACAAGCTGCGCAAAAGGGTCGGTTCCGGGCGGCTGAACAAGGAATACCTGAACAATCGCGGCTACAACAAATTCCTCAAGCTTACCGGCGAGGTGGTCGTCGCGATCGACGAGTCAAAGGTCCAACAGGCAGCCAGTTGGGACGGGCTGAAGGGCTACCTGACCAACACGGATCTGCCGCCCACGGATATCATCGCGAACTACGGCCAACTGTGGCATGTGGAGAAGGCCTTCCGCATATCGAAGACGGATCTACGCATCCGGCCCATGTACCACCGCCGCCGTCGGCGGATTGAGGCCCACGTGCTCGTGGCCTTCGTCGCCTACACCATACATAAGGAACTGGAACGCCGCCTGAAGATCGCCAAGCTCCCGTTCAGCCCACAACGCGCCGCTGAACTGACCCAGACGATGTACGAGTTGACGTTCTATCTGCCCAACGACCCCGAATCCCGCCGGACACTGCTCCAGATGGACGACGACCAGCAGCGGCTCTACGACCTTTTTGTCTGACCGGGTGTCCCAATGTTGAAGTCAGGGTTTGCCGATTTTCATGCCCTGCGCCATAGCTATGTTTCGGCGCTGGCCATCGGCGGCGTAGCGCCGCGCGTGGCGCAATCCCTGGCCCGCCATAGCACGATCGTCTGATACGGCCACGTTTGCACGGGAGACGCGGCAAAGGCCCTGGACGCATTACCGGACCTTACCCCTATAAAATCGGAAACAGAGGCCCATACGCTCCGCAAGACCGGGACTGATGATAAAAATGTCTTGGCGTCCTGCTTGGTGCTTTCCGGTCAATTTCAGTCAACTACGGTAGACGATAATAGACAGAACACGCCGGAAGCCAGTAGAGGGGCAGCGCATGAAAAAGCCCGAAATACAACGGAAAATCCGCATTTTTCGGGCAAAACCGGAGAGGGAGGGATTCGAACCCTCGATACGCCTATGAAAGCGTATGCCGGTTTAGCAAACCGGTGCATTCAGCCACTCTGCCACCTCTCCACGGTAGCCATAACACGACTTTGTCGAGCTATGCAACTGGTATCAGGATAACGGATAGCGTTGACTTGTCAATCCTGCCACCGAGCGGGTAATTCCGGACAATTCCTCTTGTGCTCTGGACCTCACGCAGTCCGGGACTGAGATGTAGAGGACCGGTCTGACTACTATTGATTTTGCCTCGAAATAGGCCACGACACTTACAGCACAAAGGGCCCGACCATTTGGGTCGGGCCCCTGGACTTTGGCAGTTTGCGGTACGTTTCTGATAGGGGAACCATTTTTCAGATCGGTCTGACGATGAGGCATGTTCCCGAGTGGGAATTTGCCTTTTTTTGTTTTTGGTTGTATCTAGTTATAAGACTAGATATTAGAAAGGAGGTTTCCCATGGGATACCCGACCCGCGTCCAACTCATCGCCCGGCAGGACAGCCAGCAGTGGTACATCAACTTTCCCGCCCCGCTGGCGGCGGCCATGGAATTCGAAAAAGGGGAGGTCATCGAGTGGGTCATCCAGGACCGACAAACCCTGGTGCTGCATCGGACGGCTAAAACGGCGGCCCCGAAAACCCGGGGAGCGGGTAAAAAAAAAACGATAGCCCTTTTCCCGTATCTTGGGGCTCTCTGGGAGGAATGCATGGACGTATTCCGCCAGCAGCGGACTTGGAACCGGGCCTGGCGTCTGGGAATCAGCCAGTTAGCCTGCGTGGGCCGGCATACCGTGACCGGCTTATTGTCTACCGCCGGTCGCCAGTTCATCGACTGGACGAGCGACTACCGGCTCTATTCCCAGGATTGCTGGAACCCCCGCGAACTCTTTGTTCCGGTGGCCCGCGGGATTCTGGAGATGCTCCCCGCTGCGGACCCCGTGGTCGCGGCCGTCGACGATACGGTGATCCGCAAAACCGGCACGAAGATTCCCGGGGTGGCCTACCGGCGGGATCCCCTTTCGCCGCCCTTCCAGGTCAATCTGGTTCGTGGCCAACGCTTTCTACAACTGTCGGCGTTGTTGCCGGCCGCTGGAGTGCCCGGACCGGCTCGGGCCATCCCTCTGCGGTTTGAGCACGTACCTTCCGTCCCCAAGCCCCGAAAAAAGGCTTCTTCCGAAGAGTGGCAAGCCTACCGCCAGCAGCGGCGGAGACAGAACCTCAATACCCAGGCGGTCGAAGTGCTTCAGCAGATGCGTACCGAATTGGATGAGCGTCATGGGGCCCGGGAACGGCCGTTCATCGTAGGCGTCGACGGGGGTTATACCAACGAGGTGGTACTCAAGGGTTTGCCCGAACGGACCACGTTGATCGGGCGGATTCGCAAGGATGCCGACTTGTACCATGCGTTGCGGTCCGAAGATCAACGCCCGGTAGGCACCACCCGTCACTATGGGCAGCCCGCTTCCACCCCGGAAGAGTTACGTCAGGATGACACCATGCCCTGGCAGGAGGTGACCGCCTTCGCCGCCGGCCGGAAACACGCCTTCCGAGTGAAAACCATCGCCCCGATCTTCTGGAAAAAAGCCGGGGCTCGGTGCCCGCTCCGGCTGGTGGTCATCGCCCCCGTCGGTTATCGCCTGCGTAAGGGCAGCAAGCTGTTGTATCGTCAGCCGGCCTACCTGATCTGTACCGATCCGGATTTGCCGCTGGAGCAGATCCTGCAATATTACCTCTGGCGATGGGTAATCGAAGTCAATCATCGGGACGAAAAACAGATCATCGGGGTTGGCGAAGCTCAGGTGCGGGCGCCCCAGTCGGTGGATCGGCAACCGGCCTTCGCGGTAGTCAGTTATGCCATGTTACTCCTGGCCGCCGCCCAGGCGTTTGGGTCAGATGCCCGGCAGGGTCTTCTGCCTCTCCCCAAATGGCAGGAAAAAACGGCGCGGCCCCGCTTGTCCACCCAGGAATTGATTCGGCAACTCCGCAGTGAGGTATGGGCGGAGGCCTTGGATCGGATTCAAACCATTCCGACCACTTCGTGACCACGACACCGACGGTCACGAAGTGCCCGGAATCCCAACTGCCGGCGGCATCCGCCTTGTTGTATGCGGCCTCCGGTTGATTCATCGGCCTTCCAAGGCCGATGAGGCATGATCTG
>JAAYCU010000335.1 GCA_012729595.1 Phycisphaerales bacterium | reverse complement strand
GGAAGCAAGGCGCGCGAGGAGATCCGGAAACGTTTTGGCGACAGGGTCGTTGAAATCGTCGATGGCTGCACCGACGCCGATACGAAACCAAAACCTCCATGGAGAGAGAGGAAAGAGGTCTACATCGCCCATATCAAGGATGCCTCCCCATCCATCCATCTCGTATCAGCCGCCGACAAGCTTTCCAACGCACGGGCCATCCTGAAAGATCATCGCAGTCTTGGCGACAAACTTTGGGAGAGATTCAAGGGCGGTAAGGAGGGGACGCTCTGGTATTACCGGTCGCTGTCAAACGTCTTCCTGGCCGTCTACCCTTCGCCCCTTGCCGACGAGCTGGACCGGGTGGTCTCTGAGATCGAAGGTTGTGTAAAGCGGGTTGAAGCCGGCCTTAAGTGATCCCCGTTCGATTGGATTTCCCTTGAATTCCCAAGGTTGAAAGGGTAAAACGATATGGGGCATTGCTCATAGCTAATCGTCACAGCTGTAGGCAGGAGAAAGTGAAAAGCTCACCAGTGATTTCAGCTTAGGAAAAGCATCTGAGCCTTCACGTACGGTTAGGAGGTCTCAAAGAAACCAAACATGTCGTCTTGTCAGTTGCCATCGCGGAAAAGCTGTTTTTTGAGATGCGTGTTGATTTGCTGAATCAAGGAAGTTCGTCGTGTTTAAAGTGGTGCAAGCTTTAAATTAGAATAATTTTATTGGACGATCGACAGTGTATACACTTCCGGAAGTTGGTCAGTTAGTAATAGCCCGCAAAAGGCCATTTGTCGTTACAGAAATTATCCCATCTTCGATCGCAACGCCAATAACAAGGGCTTCCCCACATCTTATAAAACTATCCTCGGTTGCCGATGACGACATCGGTGAGGAACTTCAGGTCCTATGGGAGTTGGAGCCCGGAACCAAGATTCACGAAAAATCGACGCTCCCCGATCCTGACTCCTTCGATCACCCTATGCGTCTGCAAGCCTTCCTGGATGCCGTGCGTTGGGGCGCTGTGTCGCAGGCCGATGATCGTGCCCTCCAATCTCCCTTTCGTAGCGGTATAGAGGTTGATGAATACCAACTCGACCCGGTTGTTCGTGCGCTTACCATGCCGAGGGTCAACCTTCTAATTGCCGACGATGTAGGCCTTGGCAAGACCATAGAAGCTGGCCTGGTGGTACAAGAGATGATCTTGCGGCACCGTGTTCGTTCAGTGCTGATCATCTGTCCATCCTCTCTTCAAGTACAGTGGAAAGAAGAGATGCGTGACAAATTTGGGCTTGAGTTCCGCATTATCGACAGCGAAAGCATCAGCCAGTTACGACGCAAACGCGGAATTCACGTTAATCCATGGTCGCACTTTCCGCGGCTCATCACTTCTATTGATTATCTCAAACGAGAGCGTCCTCTTCGTGCTTTCCGTGAGACGCTACCAGCAGGCGATCAAGCGAAATACCCGCGGACCTACGATTTGATGATCGTTGATGAGGTTCACAATGTCGCGCCGCCGGGCCGAGGCAAATACGCTACTGATTCGATGCGTACGCTCGCCATCCGCACGCTCGGACCTCATTTTGAGCACAAGCTTTTCCTCTCTGCCACACCGCACAACGGTTACCGGGAAAGCTTTGCAGCGTTGCTGGAGTTGCTTGATAACCAGCGTTTTGCCCGCGCCGCCATGCCCGATCGCGCCCAATTGGAAGCCGTCATGGTTCGTCGAATGAAGTCCGAGCTCAAGCTCCGATGGGACGGCAGCAGACGCTTTGCCGAACGCGTCGTGATGCACCTCGAAGTCCCCTACACCGACGAAGAGCGCCAAGCCCATCAAGCCCTTCAAGAGTATTCAGAGCTCAGGCTCAAGCATGCAATATCAGATGGCGAAAGAATGGCTGCCGAATTCGTCCTCAAACTGCTCAAGAAGCGCTTATTTTCCTCGCCAGCAGCATTCGGTGTAACCCTAGAAAAGCACATCACCACAGTAGGCGGCAAAAAAGCCACGAGCAAAGTTTCCCGTGACATAGACAATTTCTCTGATGATTATGCAGATGACGATGAATATGAAACCGAGACAGGAGAAGTCATCAGCGCAGTCAGCCAGACTCTTTCTCCGATTTCTTCCGATGAAAAGGCACTGCTTCGGCAGCTCAGCGAGTATGCGGCTAAAGCAAGTCTTCGGCCTGATTGCAAAGCCAAAACTCTCATCGACTGGTTAAGAAAAACACTCTGTCCCGGCGGAACATGGAATCGGGAGCGGGTCATCATCTTTACAGAGTACCGGGCTACCCAGAAATGGCTGTTTGATCTGTTGGCACGTGAAGGTTTTGTTATGGATGGCCGTCTGGAGATGATATATGGTGGCATGCCAAATGACCAGCGCGAGCCGATTAAGGCGGCCTTTCAAACAGATCCCAAGAAATCGGCTGTACGCATCCTACTTGCCACTGACGCCGCCTCAGAAGGTGTTAACCTGCAAAACTACTGCTCGCAGCTTATCCACTTTGAGATACCGTGGAATCCCAACCGTATGGAGCAGCGTAATGGTCGTATAGACCGTCATGGCCAGAAAGCGGACGAAGTCTGCATTTATCATTTTGTAGGCCGCGGCTTCAATGCCGCAAACATGTCCGGTAAGGTAGGTGATCTGGAGGCTGATCTGGAGTTCCTCATGCGTGCCGCTCTGAAGGTGGAAACCATTCGGGAAGACCTCGGCAAGGTCGGGCCCGTCATTGCTAGCCAGGTTGAGGAGGCTATGCTCGGGCGGCGTAACGCGCTCGACACCATCAATGCGGAACGGGAAGCCGAACCGGTACGGCGCATGCTTAAGTTTGAGCGCAAGCTGCGCGAGCAGTTGGAAAAGCTTGCCTCCCAGTTGCATGAAACACAATATGAGTTGAACCTTACCCCCGAACATGTTGAAAATGTGGTACATGTTGCTTTGGAGCTCGCCGAACAGCCACCTTTGATTCCCGTGGAGATATCGGGCATATGGCCAGACCCCACTGGTACACATAAGTCCTGCCCGGTCTTCCGTCTGCCCGCGCTCTCCAATAGTTGGGCTCAATGTGCCGATGGGCTGGCGCACCCCCACACAAAACAGATACGCCCAATTGTCTTTGATGCAGCTCTGGCTGCGGGCCGCGACGATGTAGTGCTTGCGCACCTCAATCACCGGCTGGTGCAAATGTGTCTGCGCCTTCTTCGCGCTGAAATCTGGTCCTTGGGCATCCAAGCGAAGCACCTTTCCCGTGTGTCCGCGTGTGTGGTAGATGACGCACCAATAGAAAACCCCGTAGTCATCGCGCACGGACGCATTGTGGTGCTGGGAGGTGATAACCGTCGATTACATGAGGAAATCATCACCGCAGGCGGCGCCCTCATAGAAGGTCGTTTCAGGAGGCTCAATGTTGGTGAAACTAAAGCCGCCCTTGCGGCAAGCACGCAAAAACCAGTCCCCGAGTCAATCCAGCAACGTTTTCGTAATCTGTGGCCAAAATGCCGTGACCCATTAATAGCTTCTTTAGATGCCCGTATGCTTGAGCGGACAAGAAATCTGGAAAGTGCTCTGCAAGAGCGTGCCGATCGAGACGTCGAGAGACTTAGGACTATTATGACAGAATTACAGAAAAATATTGAAGCGGAGTTAAAAGATAAGGAAGGCCCCCGGCAGTTGAGCTTGTTCGAGGCAGAAGAAAAAGACCAGTGGGAGCGGGATCGGTCAGCATTGCGCCGTCGTCTCAAAGAGATTCCTGACGAAATTAAACGAGAGACCGACCACATCCGCTCACGTTTCGCCAAACCAAGTGCAAGGCTGTTTCCGGTAGCTGTCACATGGCTTATACCACGCAGGGCGGTTCTTGAAATTACGGGAGGAAAGTCGTGAACGTCTCTCGACATCACGCCGACTGGCTCTCTCTCGTCGAGGTCTCCGGCCCTTTTGTTTCCCTGCCTGTACTGCTGCGTGTCTTTCCTCAGGGCTTGGACCAGCGCGACCCGGTTCAGGCCAAAGCTTTGCGCTCAGCTTATGAAGAATGGCAGGACAACCCCGCCGCCGCCGGCAAGCAACGAGTCTGGGTGATTTACATTCTTACTGATATCCTTGGATATCCACAGGACCAGATCGCGGAAGGGCAGGCTCTTCCCGCGGGACTGGAGGTTGATGTGCCAGAAATGGGCGAAACTCTGCGCCCTGACTTCGCCCTTGTTGGCCCATACGGAAGTGACACCGCCGGGCAGGCCCAACTTCTTATCGCCAGTTATCCGTCCGAACAGTCCCTAGATAAATCGGTCATTGGCAAGCACTGGAAAGCTACCCCTGCTACCCGCATGATGGAACTGCTCCATGGTTCAGGTGTACCTCTTGGCCTCGTCACCAATGGCGAGCAATGGATGCTGGTCTATGCCCCACGGGGAGAGACGACGGGCTATGCATCCTGGTATGCAGCCTTATGGCTTGATGAACCGATAATTCTGCGTGCCCTTCACTCTCTACTGCATGT
>JAAYCU010000334.1 GCA_012729595.1 Phycisphaerales bacterium | reverse complement strand
GTGGAAATCGCCCAGGCCGACCAGCAGGGAGTTAGTCGGATGATTTTTCACTTTCACCGGCCGCTGGCGGACAAGCGTAATTGTTTTTATATCACAACCCAACATTGTCCTGCCGCCCGTGTCCATTTTAGGGAAGCAGGGGCGGTCGGGCAGGCTGTGTCGGTGGTGATCGGCCCGGATGGATGGACCATTGACGAGCCCTGCCCAGAAACCCAGGAGCAGGCGACCCTGCGTCTGGCCGTGGAATCACTGTTTCGCATCCGACGGATTACCTACGGAATTATCCGGACGGACTTATATCAAACCGGCCCTCCGTATCCAGGCCCTCGATAGGGTTGGCAACGAGGGGAAGGTCGGCTAAAATGCAATCCTTTGTTTTCGTTAATTCCTCGGTTCAGGTTGTAATTCGTCATGGAGATTGCTTGCCGGCATGAATTCGAAGTATTTACCCACCATAATGATGACCGGGACCACTGGATTTCTGGGGCAGTATGTCTTGCGTGATTTTTTGCTCCGTGGTCGCCGAGTCGTGGCTGTTTTGCGACCCCCGCTGGCCGATGCCCTGCCTCGGCTGACCCGGATGCTGGAACAGATCGGAATTGACCTGGCCCCCTTCGTCGAAAGCGGCCAGTTCGTGCCTGTGGAAGGTTCATTGCCTGATCGCCTGCCCGAGCCCGACTGGGGCCCTACCGAGGCGGTGCTGCACTGCGCGGCCAGTCTCCAACTTTTCTCCAACGGCAACGGCGAGCCCATTACCACCAATCTCGAGGGGGCGGCGGCCCTGATCGAATGGGCCCAGGCGCACAATATCAAAGAGTTTTTCGGGGTGAGCACCGCCTATACCTGCGGCTGGAACCGCGGGGTAATCGCGGAAGATTTTCACTGGCCCCGGCCCGATTTTCAGACCGATTACGAACGCAGCAAGTGGCAGGCGGAGATTCTGATGCGCGACTGGGCCGAGCAGAGCGGGGGTAAGCTGACCCTCTTCCGCCCGAGCTTTCTGGTCGGTGATTCCGAGACCGGCTATACGTGTCAGTTCGCCGGCTTTTATCAGTTGGCCCGTTTGATCGGTGTACTCAAGCAGCATTATTCCGATCCCGGCAACGGTAAGCTGACTCATATTCCGTTACGTATTCCCGGTCGGCCGGAGAGTCCGCAGAACATCGTGCCCATCGATTTCGTCGCCCGGATCATCGACGAGGTGATCCACGAACCGCGATTCCACGGCCGCATTTACCACCTGACCAATCCCGAGCCGCCGACCAACGATATGATGAAGCGCTTCTACGAGCATTATTTCGGCTTGTACGGGGGGTATTTCGCCGATTTCGACGAGGTGGTGGGGCATTGCACGCCCGCCGAATCGCTGCTATGGGAACAATTCCATCTGTTGACTCCCCGTACGGTACATAATCCTTTGTTTGACTGCGCCAATACCCGGGAGGTCATGGCCGCCCGGAGGATCGAGTTTCCGACCCTCGATCTCGACCGGCTGACCAAACTGCTCGATTATGCTACCGCTTGCGACTGGGGACGCCAGACCAAAGCTACGCCTCAAAACATATGACCGTGTAATCAGATGTCTATTGACTACTCGCGATCCATCGCGGCAAGTCTCTTATCCGCCCTTGGGTGATTTGTGTGCGCCAATGGTTCGCAGTTGGTATCTGCTAATTGAATTCCCATCTGATCGAGGATATGGCGTAGGTCCGCCATCCGCGCAAAGGCGGGGGGGCGGCCCATCATGGTGGTCAAGAAGCCGATCGAGCTCATCGCGGTGAGGTTGCCATGGGTGGAGGACATATCAACCATTTCGGACATCGCCTTGCAACCGCAGTGCCAGCCATCCTGTATGGAAAGGAGCACTTGCGGCTGGTTTTCGATCAGTCCGTTAAAGGCTCGCCATAAACGATGAACGCAGTCCGGGTACAGATGTTCCTGGGTGGCCTCGAACAGAGTCTGATCATCGATATAGCCTTCGGAATCAACCGAGCCTTCCTGATGCAATTGTTCAACAATCGGAAGAAGTGCAAGGGGATCCCCCCAGTCGGTCAGGTAACGGAAACGGCCCTGTGGCGAACGGGATATCCTGGCCCGGCCGGAACGGGATAAAATGATCACATCGTCATTCTCGTCCTGATGGAAGGTGGCTGCTACTCCTTCAATGCCGAGTAAGTCGGTGGCTACGGAAGACGGGGTTTGAGTATAAACAGCCGCCGTGGTAACCATGCCGAACTCGGGTACGACTACGTCTTGGGGGCCTTCAAGACTAAGTCGAACGCGATAGCCGAATTGGGCCAGTAGTTCCGGCAAAGGTATGCGCCGGCTTGGCATAAGATTGATTCCGTGATCTGAGAACAAGGTGATTCTTGCCCGGCCACGGGTATCATGCAGAATGGCTTGCCCCATCCTGTCGACTTGGATCAATGCACTTGCCAGGCCGTTGCGGCCCATGCGGGTGCCGGAGGCCGAGGTACCCACCACATAACCTATGGTGACTTTCTGGTTTCCGGCTTGAAAGAGTTTGTCAATTTCACCCAGTTCATGATTCAGCCACTTCAGGATCCGGGTGGGGTTCTTGCTGTAGGCGAAGGCGTGGGCGAGATTGATCATGCGATAATCAACACATTCTCCCCATTTTACATTGCCACTATGGAGATAGACATTGTAAGGGCGGCTTAGGCGGTGTCCGTCATAGTAGGCCGACTCGACGCCGGGGCATGGTGAGACTCCGAAAAACTCACTGATCGACAGGTCGGTCATGACCGGAAAGGGGCTAATCACCCGCCCGGGGGGGTAACAGAAACGCAACCGACCATGGTGCCACATTTCCTCCACCATGGAATAGGGTACGCTATCCATGATAATCACAAGATGGCGGATTTCATTCTCGGGGATTTCCGAGAGCATGACCAGATCATCCACTCGGCCATCGCCATTGGTGTCCCAGCCGAGAGATTCGATGACCCCCTCGACTGATAAATGCTCAACATAATCAGCCCGGCCGTCACCGGTAGTATCGTACCATCTTTCCAGCGTGCCGTTGTCGTGGGTCTGAACCCGTGCGGGGGCAGCCGGGAACATCTTCGGCCCCGGACCGGCGCAGCCCACGGCCGTAATCAGCAGGCTCAATGTCACAATGGCAATAATTTTCTGGATCATCTTATAAATACCTCACAACATCCACGCGGCGGACAAGTCTTCCACATCCGGCGTATAAGGTATCAAAAACTATGCCGAAAATCATGTCTGCTACCACCTCTGTTGTAAGTAAGAGGGACACCGGCTAGATTATCCGTATGGCAAAAAAGAAAAATATTACCTACAAGGATTCCGGGGTGGATATTTCCGCTAATGACCGGCTCATCGACCTGCTCAAGCCTATTGTGAGGAATACCTATGGGCCGAGGGTGATGGGGGCGCACGGCGGATTTGCGGGTCTTTTTCGATTAGATCACTGTGAAGCACTGTTTAAACACAATTATCGCGACCCGGTATTGGTGGCCTGTACCGACGGGGTCGGCAGCAAGATCCTATTGGCCCGCGAATCGGGCCATTTCGATACGATTGGGCTGGATCTGGTGGCCATGAGCGTCAACGACATGCTGACCGTAGGGGCCGAGCCGCTCTTGTTCCTGGATTACGTGGCAGTCCATGATCTCGATCCGGAACGAGTGGCAAGCATGGTCGAGGGTATCGCCGCCGGCTGCATCGAGGCCGGTTGTTCGCTGATCGGCGGGGAGACGGCCGAGCTACCCGATCTCTACCAAAAAGGGGATTTCGATCTGGCGGGCTTTGCCGTCGGGGTGGCGGAACGCAATAGGCTTATCGACGGCTCAACCATCGAGCCGGGTGACGTGATTATCGGGTTGCCGTCCAGTGGTGTGCATTCCAACGGTTTTTCCCTGGCCCGCCGGCTGGTCTTCAAGGAGGCCAAGCTTAAATACGATTCCGTTGTGCCACAGATCGGCTGCCCTATCGGAGACGAACTGCTTAAGCCGACCCGGATTTACGTCAAACCGGTGTTGCATCTGTTGCATCATTACCGCGTAAAACGCGTGGTGCGGGGCATGGCCCACATCACCGGGGGAGGGTTACCGGGTAACCTGGTTCGGATTCTGCCTGAGGGATGTACCGCTGTGCTGCAGACTAAAAACTGGACCGTCCCGCCGATTTTCAAGTACATGCAGTCGTTGGGGGTGCAGCGCGATGAAATGTTCCGGGTGTTCAATATGGGGATAGGTTACGTGCTGGTGGTACGCCCGGCCTTCGCCAACGCGGTCGTCGGCCATTTTCGCCGGCACCGGCTCGACGCAGTGATCATTGGACAGATTCGCAAGGGGCCGTGTGTGGTGGAACTACGTTGATCAGTAAATGCACGATGTTGTCGGCATAAGTCGCCTGGATTGCAAAACCCCGCACGGCTGCAAGGATTTACTATAAGTATGTTCCAGACGCCTGGTAAGCCCTGCCCTTCAGTTCTCGGAGGTCGGCCGCGGGGCCATGAATTCAAGATCGCAATGCGGTAGGGGATCCGGTGATCATTCCCCTTTTGTCCGCATGCTGATATTATGGAAGCATGGCTGGCACCGTCCTACTTATCGATCCGGACCCCTTGGTTCGTCAGCAGGTGACCACCGCCTGCATGCAACTCAGTGTAACGCTAACCGCAGTCGATCGACTGACCGATGCCGTACCGATGATCGCGGACAATCCGCCAGATGTAGTGCTCCTGGATGTTGATCATGCCGATTCGGGGGGGTTCGATGGGTTCGACCAGCTCCGCGGACGTTGGCCGAGGTTGTGTGCCATTCTGATAGCCGAACGCAGCTTAAGTGAGCAGGCGATCGAGGCCATGAAGCGTGGGGCTATTGATTACCTGCTCAAACCGTTATCGCATGACGAACTGGCCACGCGGATCGGCAAGGCCCTGCGGATCAGTCGGGATATGACCGTACCACCCGTATATGAAACGGAATCGCCGGATAAAGACGCCGATCGTATTGTCGGACAGTCGCCGGCAATGCAGGAAGTCTTCAAACTCGTAGGGCTTATTGCTCCACGTGAGGTCAATGTCCTGATTACGGGCGAAAGCGGTACCGGCAAGGAACTGATCGCCAAGGCGGTCTACCATCATAGTCAGCGGAAAGACAAGCCCTTCCTGGCGGTTAACTGCGCCGCCATTCCCGAAACCCTCCTGGAGAGCGAGTTGTTCGGCCACGAAAAAGGCGCCTTTACCAGTGCGTACGTGCGGCGGATCGGAAAATTCGAGCAATGTCACGGGGGCACCCTTTTTCTGGACGAAATTGGCGATATTCCGATGACGACCCAGGCCAAGCTGCTACGCGTGTTGCAGGACGGCAGTTTTCAGCGGCTCGGCGGTAGTGAAACACTTCGCGCGAACGTGAGGATTATTGCAGCGACCAATCAGCCTATCGAGCGACTGATCGAGGAGCGTCGGTTTAGGCAGGATCTATTTTACCGGCTGAAGGTTGCTTCCATAGAGGTTCCACCGTTACGCGATCGCGATCTGGATCCGGTATTGCTCGCCCATTATTTTATCAAACGTTTCAATCGTATGTTGGGGGCCCAGATTCAGCGACTTTCTCCTCATGTATTGCCCGCACTGCTGAATTATTCGTGGCCGGGAAATGTCCGCGAACTGGAAAATATGATCCAGTCGTCCTTGGTCGTCTCCCGCGGAAATGTTTTCAGGTTGGAGTTTCTGCCGGAAAAGATTCGCAGCGCCGTGCGCCCCGTCGGTGATGAGTCAGGCGAAACGGCACCAACAACCACGTCTGCGGCCATGGACAACTATTTATGCGACCTGAGCAGGCAATTACTGGCCCAGAAGATTTTGCACGGCCAGGTCCATCGTAAAATGATCGAATTGGCCGAACGAGCAGTCATATGCTCTGCCTTGGAGAATTTGTCCGGTAGCCTGGCTCCAACGGCAAGACTACTCGGAATCACGCGATCAACGCTACGCAAAAAGATGAAACAACTGGGCATCGAAATTAATACCCGCATATCGCGATTGGATGAAATTGGCCACAATGGTCAATAATTAGGCACTATGCCCTAGTGATGACCATTCACGTTAACATATCAATATCATCTTGGTTCATAAGTCTTTGCTATAAATGATCTAATATCCTTATCGGATTTCCATGTTCCCGGCATGCGTCTTGATAGATGCCGGCTGTCGCTGTAATCACCGCCAGCTTGGCATCTGGTTGGATGGTACGTAAAGAGCCAACTGCCACGACCAGTAGCCGGGCTGGCGAACCCTTAATGTATTTGTGCGATATTACTGTGAGCCGCAATCAGGGGGCTCACGCTGTTCAGGGAGGAGGTATTCTATGAATCATCTACATGATACAATAATAAAGCCTGGATTACCTTCTATGATGCCATGTGCTGCCGAGCGGACAAAAAGCAGAGTACCCGTACCAAAAACCTATTTATCTCCTAAGGAACTTGAGGAATTCAAGCAGGAACTGCTGGATGTACGCAGGAAACTATTGGAGAGCGGTGACGCTGACCGTACTTCCAAAGTGGATAATCTGAGCAACAAACGGGGGGTGTTAAGCGAAATAGACCAGGCTTTGCAGAGGATCGAAACCGGAACCTACGGAATGTGCCTGGCGACCCATCGAGCGATTCCCCGAACCAATCTCAAGGGGATGCCTTGGGCCAAGTACTGTTATAACGATTGACTTATCTGCCCGCCCCTCACAAATATACCTTTAGTCTGCGCTGGCGGTGGTATGTAACTCCAGGCAGCTTGGTATACTGCGCGGATTCTATTGCAAATCAGGCCGTTTAACCGATGTACTTTGGGTTCCATAAATGACCAGGCATAACCCAATGTGGTGCTGGGGCAGGCAATTGCATTAGCTGGTCATGCGCGTATGATAATGGCAATTATGGATTTGGATTACGATCATCTAAGCCAGGGACGGCCATTCCAGCATGTCAACGAACAAGAAACCTGATAGTGGGCAGATGACCTTGAGTTTTGGGGCGGCGGGCTCCAGCACTACGAAAACCAGCAAGCCTCAATCGGCTGGTAGTCGTAAAGAGGCTGCCAGTGCCGTACAACCAGAGGAACAATCTCCGGAGCCTGTTGTCGTGGCTTCTCCGCTCAAACGCGCCAAGACGGTAAAGGCCGCAACGGCTGAAACCATGGCAAAACAGCAGCGGGATATTTCCGTTTCCGAATTTTTCGCCAAGAATCGCCATCTGCTGGGTTTCGACAACAAGCGAAAAGCCCTTTTGATGACCATCAAGGAGGCGGTTGATAACGCCCTTGACGCCTGCGAGGAGGCCGGGCATCTGCCGGAAATAGAAGTTCGCATTGTCCAGCAGGCCGAGGATCGCTTCCGGATAGTTGTCCGGGATAACGGACCGGGCATCGTCAAGCAGCAAATCCCCAACGTTTTCGGAAAGCTACTATATGGCTCCAAGTTTCACCGCCTCAAGATGTCCCGAGGGCAGCAGGGTATTGGTATCTCGGCGGCTGGGATGTACGGCCTTCTGACTACCGGCAAGAGCGTCAAGATCACCTCCCGGACCTCGCCTAAAAAGGAAGCGCACTATTACGAAATACAGATCGACACCAAGAAGAATGCTCCGAACATCGTCAAAGAGGAAATAGTCGACGTCGAGTGGGAAACCGGTACACAGGTGGAGATTGAGCTTGTCGCCTCCTACAACAAGGGGCGGCAATCGGTGGACGAATATATCGAGCAGACGGCTATCGCCAACCCGCATGCCCGGGTGATTTATTGCCCACCGGTGGGGGAGCGGATTGTCTATGATAGGGGCACCGAGGTGATGCCTGCGCAGACAGAGGCGATACGGCCGCACCCGCTCGGCGTCGAGTTGGGCATGCTCATCAAGATGTTGCAGGACACCAATTCGCACTGGTTGTCGGCGTTCCTGCAGACCGAGTTCTGCCGGGTCGGTCCGAAAGTGGCTGCCGATATTTGCACAAAAGCCAAGATAAGTCCA
Source organism: Phycisphaerales bacterium (assembly GCA_012729595.1). Taxonomy (GTDB): domain Bacteria; phylum Planctomycetota; class Phycisphaerae; order UBA1845; family PWPN01; genus JAAYCU01. The sequence goes on along the minus strand of JAAYCU010000334.1, from coordinate 14,095 downwards.
CGTTCGCATCCACGGAAAATCGTGCGACAGGAAGCGGAGAAACTCTACCACGCGATCCAGCAGACGAAACTAATGTCTCCTCCGACCAACTGTCTTGCACCGATCGGCGCCGAGCAGATTCTTACCGGGCTGCTCAAGGGTGTGAAAGCTGAATTCTTTACGGCCTCCACAAGACCGCCGGCAGTTTATCGGGGTAACCCTTTCCAGATTGAGGTAGGGTTGGGTTACGGGGGCGCACTTGGGCCGGATCCGAAGACGGACAATAACGAGGAAGAAAACGGCAAGGGGCGAAACGGGCGCGGGAAGAAAAATGGGGGGGGCGGTCCTGCGCCGGCCAGGCTGATCCGGTTTGCCAACCGGGTTCCACTGCTTTATCAGCAGTCGGCCTGTTGTATGTTCAAGACTATCGTGGACCTTGACTGGCGACGGTACGGCCTGTCGCAGAGCAGTGGGGCTATTCCCCAGGGACCGTTGGTCGTCATGGTGCATATGGCCAGCGTATGGGTTCCGTTTACCTCGGAATCCAAGGAGGCCATTGCCGACTACGATGAGATTCGACAAGAGATACGATTGGCTCTTCAGGAATGCGGGAGAAAGCTGGCAACGTACCTCAATCGTCGTCGCCGTCAGAAATACGAAGGTGATCGACGCGGCGTTTTCGAACGCTATATCGGTGAGGTCGTGGAAGCTTGTGCGACGATAACCCGGATCGATCGTAATGAACTCAACGAAGATTTGCTCAAACTGGCCAGGAAAATCACCGCTCGAGCAGATGAAACCCTGGACGAGCATGGTCGTCCTATTGCCGGGCCTACGGCTAAGCTGTCCAGCCGCGACTTCGGTGAAAACACCATCGTTGTGGACCTGGACACCGAGCCGGCCGGGGAACTGTTTCAGCGTTCCGCCTAGCCGCCGTAAAACGCAACGGTCCTAGCGGGATACGGACATGGTGATATACATGGAAGAAAGTGACCGGACTTGAGTCCAGGCTCGGTCGGACTTTCGTGGTATTATCATGCAGGTGGGCCAGTGGAATTGGCTGCCGGTTCATGTGCGATACGCCCGGCCCTGAAGTGTCCAGATTATTATCGTGTGCATGCACGGATGTACTTGGAAAGGACAGGTTACTGATACGGCGGGGATGATCACCTGCACGCCGCGACCAGGATTAGAGAATATTCGGGCCGACCCTGCCGGTTGAGCCCATAAGGCAAGGAGGAGACGCATTGGCCAACAAGGCAGCGGGAACCAAGGGGAAGGGGGGAGCGAAACTCGCGAAATCCTCGGATCGAGGCTCGACGCGGGCCGCGGCGAAGGCTGGCGATACCGCCAAGAAAATCGAATCGCTTGCTCTGTTCGTCGCATCCTCAGCCAGGAAGCAACAAAGCCCGCGTATGGAAATCCCCACTCGTTCGCTGTCCAACGTGCGGTTTGATCCCAAAAAAGCGATTATCGAAATGGGTTCAAACAAGCAGGCCCGCGAGTTTTTCGATCTGGGCATGGCCAAGAAATTCATGCAGACCCTGCTGATCGCCTCGGCCTGCAAGCAGTTGATCAGCGCAGGGAAGACCGCTTCCATTCGTCAGTTGTATTATATGTCCAAGCATGACGTGGCCGGCACCCGGGAGAAAACATTCAATGACCAGGCCGAGTCCGATCCTATCATCGAGGATCTGGAGGTCTCAATAGATGCCTTGCGCGAGGAGCTTCATGTCTTCGCCAGTAATCGTGGAGCCCTGGTTGGTCCGGTCACCCTGGTCGATGACGGGAACACTTTGGATTGCATGCGTATGGGGTCGGCTGGGTATGCCGTCCCAGGAATCGTTGAGCCGGATGTTATTCAGTTCAAGAAATGCACGGCTAAGTATATCCTGCATGTCGAAAAAGATACTATCTGGCGGCGATTCTATGAGGACCGATTCCACGAAAAACACCAGTGTATCGTGACCCATGGTGGGGGGCAGCCGGCCCGTGGAATGCGCCGACTGCTACGGCGTATGCATCAGGAATTGAAACTTCCAATATACTGCCTCCTCGATAACGATCCATGGGGATATTACATTTACTCGGTAATTAAGCAAGGTTCGATCAATCTGGCCTACGAAAGTCGGCGGATGGCCGTGCCTGCGGCCCGGTTTCTCGGGGTGTCCAGCTTCGATTACGATCGCTGCGGGTTGAGCGATGATGTCAAGATCGGCCTGGAGGACGGCGACATTCGCCTAGCCAAGCAGATTCTCGCCTATCCCTGGTTTAAGGGCAAGAAACCATGGGAAAAAGAAATCCGCAAGATGATCCAGAACGGTTTCAAGATGGAAGTGGAAGCTATGATCAATAAGCGACTGACTTATCTGACCGAGGAATACGTCCCGATGAAAATCAGGGACAAAAAACAGTGGCTGGATTAATCGGACCAGATGATGCGAATGAAAGATTATGGGAGTTGGGATGGTACTTGACCAAGTACGGGCCTGCATGGCCAAGGCGTTGAAGCTCGATCCGTCGGCGGTGGGATCGGTAAACCTGAATACGACTGCGGCGGATCTGCCCGGGTGGACTTCAGTTACCCATCTGGCCTTAGTCCTGGAACTCGAGACAGCTTTTAAGATACGGTTTGACAATGATGAAATCGTTTCCCTGGGCAGCGTCGAGGCCATAATGGAGGCTCTGTCCCGTAAGGGTATTACGCAATAACACGGGAAGGGAAATGTTCAGCCGTACGTTCCTGGCCAGTGACACCCTTGCATGGCCAGGGCTTAGGTGGCTGATGTTAATCTACTCTTCGGGAGAATATCCGTGATTGATGGTACGGACATAGTAACGCCGGTCCATATGCCCCAGGAGAATGTTAACGACGAGGAAGTCCGGCTGGTGGCCTGGCAAGTAAATAACGGCGAACGGGTTGATGCCGGCGATGTACTGTGCGAGATGGAAACCTCCAAGGCGGTCGGCGAGCTTGCATCCCCGGCGTCCGGTGTACTGCGACAAGTATGTAAAATCGGAGACATGGTACCAGTCGGGAGCATTGTCGCTTATATAGGCCCTTCGCAGCAGGCCATCGACCGTTATATCAACTTGCGGATGCAAGCCCCTGAGGATGGTTCTACCGCCAAGACTTCAATGGAAGTGGAGGCTACCGCCGGGGCCTTGGAGCTTGCCCGCCGCTATGGGATAGATTTGGCCGATGTCAAAACTGTCGGGCAGATTCGCCGTCAAGATGTTGAATCTTTCATTGCCCAACACGGTTTATGCGAGGTTGCAATACCCCGGAAAGAGATGAATGCTATCAAGTCCAGCGGCCTGCCGGAAGCCCTGGAAGCTAAGGTGGTTCCGATTGATCCGTTAAGTGATCACCAATGGGCCATCGCGGGACACCTGGCTCGGACCCAGGCCAATATAGTCAGCGCCCATGCCGGCATGGATTTGGAGATGACGGCCGCCCTGCGTTGGATTGAAGACAAAAAGAAGTCCGGGCAGATGACGGGATCGATTCCCGTATTTCTATATGCTGCTGCCGCAGCGGTGGCCGCGGTAGATAAGCTGGCTGGTTTTCGCATTGGACGACAGGTGTACCGGTACAAGAATGTAGATATCGCATACACCGCCAGGAGCAGTGATGGGCGTCTATTTACTCCCGTCATCCGCAATGTGGATCAGAAAACTCTGGATGATTTATCCGCCGAAAGCCAGCGTCTTAATATGGCCGTCTATCGTGGCACGCTGGAGACGGCCGATATGTCCGGCGGTTGTCTGACGCTTTCTGTTCTGGATGAACAGCCCGTGCGTTTTCACATAGGCCTGCAGAACGCCTACCAGTCCGTGCTTTTCACTATCGGGGCAATCCGAGAGGAGCTTCGGCTGGTTGACGGCAAGCCGGTCGGCCATCCAACGGCTACGGTGACTTTGTCCTACGATCATGGTCTCATGGACGGCTGGGAAGCGGGCCAAGCTCTGGCGGCCATGAAACAAGCCATCGAATCCGTCAAAGTCTGATAACCCACCCGGACGATACCGTAGACTTTTACGTATGCTGAACCGGACTTGTTGCCTGGGACGGCCGATATCATATCTGGTGAATTTGTTGAAACAAAGTATATTCTCGGCCCTGTCCTGGAGAGTTGAGGCTCGGGCGGCATCGTTGTCGGCCGTTGACGGTGGACGGTTGCGTAATCGGTGCGGAAATGCCATGCGCCTACTTGGTGCTCACCGCACTTTACCGGATATTCCTGATCGTGCGGTTATACTGTGTTTTCACGGGGTTACCGAGCGTCGTCTCGATCCTGATATCGAATGCGACGTATTGACGTTGCCAGCCTTTCGCCAACTTCTCGATGTTCTGGATCGCTCGTTCAATGTGGTCAGCTTGGCCGAGATGGTCGAGGCTCTGGTGCAAGGCCATGCGCTGCCACCGCGTTGTATTACTATCACCTTTGACGACGGATATGCCAACAATGCGAGATTGGCTGCCGAGGAATTGGCTGCCCGAAAGATGCCTTGGTCGGTATTCCTGCCCGCGGGCTTGATCGAAAGCGGAGGCTGGCAGTGGGTCGACGACGTGCGTGTCCTGCTCCAGCGAGGAAGTCGAAAACAATTACAATTTCATTGGGAAGCGAGCGACCTGCTACTGGATTTACGAACACCGAAGCTTAGGCTGCAGGCTGTCCGAACCGTTCACGAAGCATGCCGCTACGTATCGGAGGCCGTCCGCCGAATCCGGTTAGGTGAGTTATACGCTTGTTATAGTGAAGACGAAATCGCTTCGGCTCGCGAGCAATATCCAGCTTTTGCACCCATGACCTGGAATCAAGCCAGAGAATTGCAATCGGCGGGGGTAGATATCGGGAATCATTCATATTCGCATATTGCCCTGGCCCCTCAGCCGACCGACCTTATCCATCAGGAAGTCGCGTCCGCTCGCGATCTCATCCAACAGCGTCTGGGCGGGTATCATCCCCATTTTTCCTACCCCTACGGACGCCCCGAAGCGATATCCCCTCAGGCCGAGGCGATCATTCGGGAGGCCGGCTATCGTTGTGCAGTCACGCTCGAACAAAACACTATCGACTTCCGCCATCCCAACCTGTTACAATTGCCTCGCCTGATCGTTTCGACGGATGTAGGCCGCGTATTGTTCGGCCTATGGCAGAGATTTATTCGATAAGCATTGCAATGCAGCCATCCATCGACAATTCTAAAGAGCCGGGCGAGCGACTGCGACCCGCTCCTGCCCAGGATGAACAGACTGGAGACAAAGTACAACTCCGCCCCGTGCGTCCCGAAGATGCGGAACGCATTCACCAACTACTGTTTTCGATGCTCCCGGATGTTCCGTGCGACCGAACCCGCTGGCTGGCCCGTTGGCGATGGCAATACTGGGATAATCCATTCCGCTTAAATCGACCGGCCGGTTGGGTCCTGGCCAGGGGGAGGAAGATCGTTGGGCACCTCGGGGCGGTCCATGTCCCACTACGAATTGGGCAGGATCGCTGTACCGGTATGATCGGTGCGGATTACGCAGTGTCCGCCGAGGGAATTCAGCGGGGCGGAGCTTTTGCGGGATTGCAACTGGCCCAGGCGCTCTTTAAGGAGTCCAGCGACCATATTGTCCTGGCCACAACCGCAAACGAGCAAACCAATGCGGTTTTCGCCAGGTTTGGTTGCCACCCAGTGGAATGGACGCGAGAATTCTGGCGGGCCCCTGCGACGACGACGCAAATGCTCCGCACCTGTCGCGGCTCGTCGAACCGTGTGGTCCGCAGATTGCTCTCCGGGGTCTCAGGTTCCGCCTTGGCGGGCCTATTAGGGTACGGCTGCGCAATTCTCCGACATCAACCGGCGATTCCTATACAACGAGGGCACCGGTTAGAGATTAGCAGGCCATGTTCACCTTGCCCACTAGGGTTGCTTTACGGACAATTGATCGGTCAGCATATGCGCCCGACAGACAACCAGATGTGTGCCGGGTTGTGGCCGGCATATTGCGGAATCGACCGTTCGCAGGATTATCTTGATTGGCGTTACGTCCGTAATCCTGAAGGCGAAAATATCAGGTGCCTGTCCGTGAGTGATAGCTCAGGGCAGCTTCTAGGTTGCGCTATCGTCTTTCTGGACATGCATGGGCCACGACGGATTGCCGTAGTCGAGGAAGTCATCGTGCGGCCGGATCGTGCGGAGGTATGGCGGACGGTCTTTTGCGCTGCTCTGCGACTGGCTTGGGCTCATGGCATGGACTATCTCGTAGCCACCACCGGCCGTGACAGTTTACGCGGATTGTTCTGGGAATTGGGGTTTCAGTCGCGTGCCCGCAACGCGCCGGCCGCGCTGATTATGAAAACGCCGGAATGTCGCCCGAGTAAAGCGCTTCGAGAACCGCTTGGGGAGCACTTCGAATTCTCGCATGGGGATATGTTTTAACGCATGTCGATGCGCTGGCCTGATGATTGTTAGCGGAAACAGGCCCGTTGGCTGCAATAATTTAATTGTTTCTCGGTTGCAGAAGGCACACGTCGTCGATGATGTCACTGACCCGGTAGTGTTGGCGGATGACGCAGGCTCCTGTTCCGAAATACGCTTCCGCCTCGTCGAAGACCGCTGATTCGATAGCGTTTTGATCAGCCCCAAGGGCGGAGGCCGGGATACGGGCCGCGAGAACCTTGGGCCTTTCCCGGTCGATGGCCTCCATGAAATCGTCGAACATGTGCTCATAAACTTCCTGAGGCACAATAAGTTTGTAGACCGGTGGCCGTTGGGCCAGGTAATACAAACGCGGTTCATTAAGCAGGCATCCGATCACATCGGTTTCAGCGGTCAAAGCACGCACTCTTTCTGCCGCCTTACGGGTGGTTGAGATCAAAGGGTATCGCGGCTGGTGTTTGGTGATATTGTCCTGGTATTCCTCCAGGGACATACGCGTCAGGACATGTGGTGTAGTGGTTGTTGCCGCCATCTTCAGCCCCCAGTAATCCACTGTGTGATATGTCACACAGGCCAGACAGACCAGCACCCAGGCCCGAGGACCATGGTCATTATTGGCGAATCCGCGTACGCCTTCTACGATTTCGTTAGCGGCCAGATAAGCAGAGAATGCGAATAGCGGGAAGAAATGGTAGAAGAAAAAGTGCCCCTGCATCACCATGCCGGCGAAGGAGGAGCAAGCCATAAGCATCGCCATCCTCCAGACTCGGGATCGGCCGCGCCAGGGTTGGGATACGATTGCGCCGATGGCTGGGATAAGCAAACCCATTGAACGTATCGCTATTTGTTGCCAGGTCCGCCATTGTTCACAGATCAACAATAGTCCAAATATGCCACCAACCAGGATGCAATACCCCAACCATTGGATGGCAGCGTACGAAACGGTTTGTCGAGATGATTTTACTACCCGGAAAGTCAAAGTAAGGCATAGAATGCCGACAATAACCCCACCCGCTAGCAGGGGGTTGATAACTTGACGCAGAATAGTCGGACCGAGGACATAGCCTGGGATGTCGCGTCGGGTCATTACATTTCGAAATCCGGACCACCAATCCAGATGGATCAACAAGGCCACGGCGCCGGCCAGAGCCAGAATGAAACCGGCGGCAAAACACAACGATCGGATCACCCTAGGAATACGGAATGTATGGAGAGAACATGAGTCGATGAACGTATGCAACCATAATACGCCAAAACATAATCCGAGGGTAGGTTTGATTGCAAATGCGGCGAAGCCGAACATGCCCCCCAGTAAAGGGGCGGCAACGACATGCCAAATTCGGGATCCCGTGAGTTCCTTACCGAGTACGGCATGAAAGGCCAGTAATAGTGGTAAAACCGCCATCCCGTCACGTTGGCCGGCATGAATGAATCCGCTGCCGAAGTAAGCCATGGCATACAGGATGGCTGCGACGAGGCCTACAGCGCGACGACCTTCATCCCGCCAGCCAAGGGCGAGCAAGGCAGCCAGGGTGAGAAACTGCCACCCGGCATCGAAAATCCGCAGCGCCTCCGGCGAGGAGCCAACTAACCTATTGGCCAGCCAGTGGACGGCGATGATTCCCGGCCAGTTCTGCTCCCATATATCCACATACATCCGTTGTCCGGCCGCCACCCTGTTGGTGATGTATTGAAAGACGGCCATATCGAAGCTGATAGGGTAGAATAAGTATCGGCTAAGCGAGATGATGAAAACCCCGGCCAGTAGAATAGTTAGCATACCCACAGTGGCCCGGCTGGAGCCAGCGGTATTAGCTCGCGGACATATTTCCTCAGCATTAAATAACGTACTCATCGTTATAAGTCGGTCTCCATTCCGATAATCCTGCCGGCGGGTTCCCATGATAGCATTGTCCTATAATTATCGGGTATCTAACTATGCATCTGAAACGAGGTGACGACGAATAGTATCCGATGTCCCTGCCAAGGGCCGGTTCTCGTGGGTTAAGGTCTTATAACCATAACTTGTTATTGGAATTAGCTTAACAGCCGTTAATAGGATGCCGATTATGCGGACGGAGATAGTCACGGATTGACGACTCGAAGGGAATTGGACCGCCGCTCTTTTCACGGAAGGAATTTGCGTTGAAACCCGAATGCTCTGTCGTTGTGCCGCTCTGTAACGAGGAGCGAAACCTGCCCACGCTTCATCTTCGGCTGACGGCTACCCTCTGCAAGCTGGCCATCCCGTATGAGATCATTTACGTGGATGATGGAAGTACCGATGAAACCCCGCGAATCATCGCCGAAACGCAACGGGCTGATGCTCGTGTCCGCGGCCTGTTTCTGTCACGTAATTTCGGCCACCAGGCCGCCCTTTGTGCCGGGCTAGATGCCGCCGCGGGGCGGGCTATAGTGTCCATAGACGGAGATTTGCAGGATCCTCCGGAACTGATTGCCCGAATGATCGAAAAGTGGCATGAAGGCTATCACGTCGTCTATGCTCGCCGCCGTCGCCGAAAGGACAACCCCTTAAAATTATTCGCTTGCCACGTTTATTATCGCTTGCTCCGCTGGGCCAGCGATATAACTATACCGCTGGATACCGGTGATTATGCCCTTATGGATCGCCAGGCCCTGGACCAGTTGAACGCCATGCCCGAGCGGACTCGGTTCATCCGCGGGCTGCGCAGTTGGGTAGGTTTTCGGCAGACCGAGGTTGAATATGACCGAGATCCGCGTCGTGATGGAGAATCAAAATATCCATTCGGCCGACTCCTGCGACTCGGGCTCGACGGACTGGTGGGGTTTTCCGATAAACCCATCAAGGCAATCGCTTCGATGGGGGTGATGTTGACGATTGCCGCTTTAATCGGTTGCGTTGCCGGTGCGATGAGCTTGGTTCGTGGCGGTAATGCGACGGTATTACTGATGTCGCTGATGACAGTCTTCGGAGGCGTCCAATTGTTGGCGCTGGGGGTTGTGGGGGAGTATATTTCCCGGATTTATAATGAGGTCCGTGGCCGCCCGCTATACTTGATACGCGAGCGTATCGGCTTCAATGCTCATCCGCGACCGGTACCCAAAATCGCCGAGTATCTGGATACCCAGGCGGCCCATCGCCACGAATCCGCTACTGCCTTACGCCTGAAAAGGACGCACAATGACAAACTGGCCCAACGCGATGAAATCACCGTGCAATGACACCCTTTGATCGGGCCGTGCCCGCGGTTGGGCGATTATTGCCATTGTGATCATCAAGATGTCAGTCTTTACGTTGCACGGCTACGCACCGGCCCCATTCGTACGCCATATGGGTTCGACGACTACATTGTGTCCGCCGCTTTGGTATAGGCGTTCTAAGAATCGCTGCTCGCAATCAGCCTGAGCTCAAGAACCAACGTCCTGTGCTTGTTATCATCCCAGCGGCGGCAGGGTCACCGGCAACACTAGGTTGATCGGCGGCTTGCGGGCCTGCAGAGCTTTCAGCGTCGGCTCCGGCATCGGGGCGTCGAGCTTGAAGGTCATCAGGGCCTTGTTCTTTTGCCGGCTGAGCATGAAGTCGGCGATGTTCACCTTGTGATCGCCGAGGATCGTGCCGACCATGCCGATGACGCCCGGCTGGTCGTCGTTCTGGATCATGACCATCTCGCCTTCGGGCACCAGGCTCATCTCGTACCCGTCGATGGCCATGATTCGCGGCCGTCCGTCCACGAAAATCTCGCCGAGCACCTCGTGAACCCCCTCGTTCGTGGACACCTTGAGGCGAACACTATCGGTGATGGAGCTGATGGCCGTGTCCGTGGTCAGTTCCGTCTTGATGCCGCGCTCCTTCACGAAGGCGTCGATGTTGATCATGTTCAAGCGGGCGGTGAAATGGGGGCTGAGCAGGCCGACCAGGAGCTGCTTGAGCAGGGTGCCGGCCAGTCCGTGCAACGATTCGCCGTGGGTCGTGACCCCCACGCTCTCGATCACGCCCGTACACAACCGTCCGATGATCGTGCCCATCCGCTGGGCCAGGTCCACGTACGCCTTGTCGCGGTCGGACATCTGAGACGGCAGGCCGGCGACGTTCACCGCCCAACGAATCTCGCCCTTGGTCAGGTAATTGAGCAGGATATCCACGGCGTCGAGGGTTACCGCCAACTGGGCCTCTTCCGTGGAAGCGCCGAGGTGGGGGGCCAGGATTGTATTCGGTGCGGTCAGCAATGGGTTGTCCGGGGCCGGCGGTTCGGTGGTATACACGTCGATGCCGGCGGCGGCCACCTTCCCGCTGGCCAGGGCCTCGGCCAGGTCGGCGTCGTGAATCACTCCGCCGCGCGAGCTGTTCACGATCCGCACGCCATCCTTCATTTTGGCGATGTTTGCCTTATTAATCATGGCCTTGGTGTCGTCGGAAAGCTTGGTATGCAGGGTCAGGTAGTCCGCCTGGGCGAATACTTCTTCGCGGGATTTGCATAAATTCACCAGCCCGTCGACGGCCGTATCTCCGCTGTAAAATGGATCGAAGGCGACAAGTTTCATCTCGAACGCCGCCGCCCGCCGGGCCACCGCCGAACCGACCCGGCCCAGGCCGATGATCCCCAGGGTCTTGCCCGCCAACTGGGTTCCGACATAAGCCTTGCGGTTCCATTGTTTGTCGCGTACATGGATATCGGCTTTCGCCGTGTGCCGGGAGACGGCCAGGAGCAGGTTCATGGTCTGCTCGGCCGTGCTGATCGTATTGGCGTCGGGCGTGTTCATCACCAGGATGCCTGCCTGGGTGGCCGCCTTGATATCGACGTTGTCTACCCCCACGCCTGCCCGGGCGACCGCCCGCAGTTTGCCGGGGTTGGCCAGCACTTTGGCCGTGACCTTGACACCCGACCGGATGATCATCCCGTCGTAATCGCCGACGATCTTGGCCAGTTCGTCCTCGGCCAGACCGGTCTTCACGTCCGCCTGGACCCCCGGGGTCGCCGCAATACGCTTCATACCCTCCTCGGCCAGGGGGTCCGCTACCAGAATCTTAATCATGATGAGCTATCCTTTCTGATCTGTATCCTGCCTTCCCAAACGATGGGCGGTATTTTATCCATTCCCGGGGGGCGTGTCACTAGCAAAAACCGCCCTTTATTGGTGAGGCCGGTACAAGGAAACACCGTGCGATCGTTCCAACACATTATCGGTTGGCTATCAACAAGATGATTATCTTCGAGGATCCACGTTGCTAATCACCACGCAAACGATAAAACTGGCCTCATAACCAAGGAGCCAAATCAGTCACGACCACATCAATTGAATACCTGCTCCCGTTATAATCCAGCATTACACGTTCCGGGCATACACTTCTTGGCAAGGGTTAATTGGCCGACCTGGTTGGGTTTAGCTCAGTGAGCAGGTATGATTATGAGCCGAATGACACAACGAAAACAAACAACCCGTGCCTCCCTGGAACTGCTCAGCCCCGCCGGTAACACCGAGAGTCTGCGGGCCGCCGTCGCCAACGGAGCTGATGCGGTCTATCTTGGGCTGACCGACTTTAACGCTAGGCGGCGGGCGGATAACTTTCAGCCTGAACAATTGACCGAGGTCATGGCCTTCCTGCACATGCATAACGTGCGCGGATATGTTACCGTGAACACCTTGATATTTCCCGACGAGCTGCCCCTGTTCACGAAACGTCTGGAGATGATTGCTTCGGCCGGGGCCGATGCGGTGATAGTTCAGGATCTGTCGGCAGTTGCCTTGGCCCGGCAGATTGCCCCGACCCTGCCAGTCCATGCCTCTACGCAAATGACTTTGACCGAGCCGCATGGAATCGAGCAGGTACGTGCACTGGGCGTTTCCCGAGTTATCCTGGCTCGCGAGCTCACGCTCGACCAGATTGCCCGGGTAGCCCGAGCGACCGAAAGCGAGCTTGAAGTATTTGTCCATGGGGCGATCTGCTTTTCCTATAGCGGGCAGTGCCTGGCCAGTCTGGCCCGTGGCGGCCGAAGCGCTAACCGAGGCCTGTGCGCTCAACCCTGCCGACTTGAATACGAACTGTTCGTCGATGGGCAAGCCCGCAACCTGGAAGATAAAAAACACCTGCTTAGTCCAAGTGATCTGACAACTTGGCGACGTGTCGGCGAGCTGGCCGATACCGGGGTACATGCCGTCAAGATCGAAGGCCGCCTCAAATCGGCCGAATACGTTGCCGCGGTCACTTCTCTCTATCGTAAGGCCATCGATGCCGCTTCGGCCGGCGTGTCATTCCAGCCAGATCCACAACATCTGGAAGCGGTTGCCCATGTCTTCGCTCGAAACATTTCCGAGGGTTTCCTTGGGGACACCGATCGGCGAAAGTTCATCGATGGTCGATCGCCAACTCGTCGCGGACTGCTCGTGGGCACGGTTGTTCGCGCTGATGATCGCTATGTGATTATTGAAATGGCTCGGGAGTATACCGGCCGTCTCAAGCCCGGTGACGGCTTGGCTTTCGCTCCGGACTTGGCCGATGGAAATTGCTCTGGCGGACGGATTTATGGCGTTGATAGTCTTTCGAGCCGACAGATGCGCCTTGCTTTCGCTCGTGAAGACCTGGATCCACGCAAGCTATCCGCCGGGATGTGTGTCTGGAAAACCGATGATCCCGCCATCGGCAAACGTTTGCGGGCCTCCTATACCAGAGTAGAGCCCACTCGGCGGGTGGGCCTGTCGGCACGTATTAGCGCCCAACCGGATACACCCCTGAGTATCGAGTTTTCCGACGAAGCCGGTCATAACGTGCGGGTCGAGTCCGACCACCCGCTGGCCGCCGCTCTTCACTATCCTCTGACGCTCGACGATGCCCGCCGGCAGCTTGATCGGCTTGGTTCGACACCGTTTGCTCTCGACCAAGTCGAATTGTGTGGTCCAGAGGGGCCGACCGGAGAACTGCCCGTCATGGTTCCCGCCAGTATACTTAACCAACTACGCCGCCAGGGGGTCCAATCCCTGATCGAGGCGCGGCAGAACCATGCGAAACACGATATCGTTGACCGGCAGGCCCTCGCAAACCTCCGGGCTAACTTGGCTTTCGAGCCATCGCCGCCAATCACGAATACATACCTATCTATTCTGGTCCGCACCAGGGAGCAGTCCCTCGCGCTTTGCGAGAAAGGTTTGCAACTAAATGGAAAGCCGCACCTGGTTTACGCCGACCCGCAAGATATCGACAACCTACCGCCGATGCTGGACAGTCTTCGCCGCGCGGGGTTCCGTACGGGAGCAAGCACGGTCCGCATTCTTCCCCCAGATCATGAAGTCTTGTTGGATCGGATAATCGAAAGCCGGCCCGATGCCGTGCTCATAAGAAACATCGGCAGTCTTGGCTATCTGCGTACGCGTCTACCCGGCATCGAAATGGTGGCGGATTTCTCGTTCAATATCGTTAACGATGTTTCGGGAGCCCTGCTCCTGCGCTGGGGGGTACGGCGTATTACCCCCGGCTTCGATCTGGCTGACGATGCCATGCCTCTTCTGCTGGAGCATTTACCCGCCACATGCCTGGAGATGCCGGTCTATTATCGTATCCCCTTGTTTCATACCCGTTATTGCCCAAAGCGGCCTTCGGCCGCAACCAAATAGTTTTTGAACAGTGCCTCTAGCAAAAGTGGCGTTCTGGCCTGACCATGGTTGTTATCTACGCAGCCGTGGAAAGGAGAACGCCGTGGATCATTTT
>JAAYCU010000333.1 GCA_012729595.1 Phycisphaerales bacterium | reverse complement strand
GAATGGAGCAGTGGCAGGAATGTTTTTGCTGTCTTCGGTGGCGTGCCATCTGTGACAATAGTTCGAGATGGCCGTCTGCGGTGTCAGGGCGCATTCACTCATGCCATCATTGCCGGTTGCGCCTGGGCGACTTGGATGCCGATTATTGCATCGCTCTGGTGGTGGGAACTGCGTCAGCGCTGGCTTGTTGTGCTCGGGCTCATCGCATCAACCTTAATAGTGATTTCCACCGCATCATCAACGCCGGTGTTCACCGCCGCGGCCGCGGCCGTGGGCATAGCGTTCTTTCCTCTCCGATACCAGATGAGGCTTGTTCGCTGGTCAGTGGTTGGAGGGCTGACCCTTCTCCACCTTATCATGAAGGCGCCAGTCTGGCACCTTATAGCCCGTGTAAGTGCGGTTGGAGGCTCAACCGGATATCACAGGTATCTGTTGATTGAGAACTTCATTCATCGGTTTGATGAGTGGTGGTTCATGGGCGTTCGCTCGACCGCACACTGGGGATGGGGCCAAGAGGACGTGACAAATCATATAATTCTTCAGGGAGTTACAGGCGGCTTAGTCTCGCTTGTTCTTTTTGTTCTACTGATTGCAGAAGCTTTCAAGAATGCTGGGGCAACATGGCGGGCGGTGCGGGACGCGCCAAGAGAAGTGTGGCTCGCTTGGGGGCTTGGTGCAGTCGTGTTTGCTCACCTTATGGCCTTCCTCGGCGTGAGTTACTTCGGACAGGGCAACGTGATTCTGGCACTTCACCTGGCGCTTGTAGGATCCTTATTTCAATCGAAGTGTAAAGCACCTTCATTTGCGGCGTCTTCTCCCGCATCACGTAGTGGAATGCCTCATATTCGTGACGTTGAAAGAGGCATTATGGAACCATATGTAAGTTTTACCTAGCATGGTTTGTGCCTATTCGATGAATAATGACTGTCGCAAGTCCGGGAATGATGTGCATCAGCTGCAAGCTGAATTATAGTTTTGCCGGCTAAGGCCCTCGATGGAGGACGTTTGGGATGCGGATAGGCTTTTGTCGCCCTGAGAACGCACTGGACAAGCAAGTGTGGTCGGGAACTCCTTACTACATGTATCGAGCGCTGGAGATGCAGTTCCCCGGGGATGTCGTGTGTATAGGACCCCTGTCCAGCATTTTCCGATTTCCGGCACGAATGATACGCCAAGCTTCCCGTGTGTTGACCCACAGGGAGTATCACTATGGATACTCCCGGTTAATGAACCTCGAATACGTCCGCCAGATCCGCCGCACGCTGATGCGCGATGACTTTGACGTGCTTTTTTTTCCAGCTTCCAGTTCAATATTGAAAGAACTTGACGTGGATATACCCTGTGTTTACTTGTCAGATGCTACATTTCGGCTAATGACTAACTACTACCCTCATTTCTCAAATCTGTGGGAATTCAACAAGAGGTCAGGAGAGCGGGCAGAAGCAGCTGCAATCGAAAAAGCGAAGGCACTCGTCTATTCATCATCATGGGCAGCAAGGTCGGCCATTGAGCATTACGGTGCATGTCCAGAAAGAACACATGTTATACACCTTGGGGCGAATTTCGATGAAGTCCCTCATCGAAATGTAATCCTAAGTCGGAGAAGTATACAGAAGGATAGATTTGAGCTGCTTTTTGTGGGCGGTGACTGGCGCAGGAAAGGCGGTGACATTGCTTTGGGTGTACTGGCAAGACTGCAAGATAGGGGGATTGCGTGCACGCTCACAGTCGCTGGCTCCAGACCACATGGAAGAGTGGCAACCACGGGGGTCAGGTTTGCAGGTTTCCTCGACAAGAACACAAAGGCCGGCATGAAAGCCCTCAGTCAGTTGTATTTACAGGCTGATGTCTTTCTTCTCCCAACGAGAAACGAGGCTGCGGGAATTGTGTTTTGCGAAGCAAGCGCCTTCGGTCTTCCGGTCGTCTCGACGCGAACAGGCGGTGTTGAAAGTTATGTTGAGGATGGGATGACGGGATTCCTATGCCAACATGAGGAGGGTATTGACGGATACGCAGACAGAATTGAGCGTCTCGTCACGAACCCCGACGAGCATTTCCGCATGTCTGTGAATGCTAGAGATAAGTTTGAGAGAGAATTGAACTGGGACGTGTGGGGAAGACGAGTCGCGGAGGTGCTGCGCGACGTTTGCGACAAGAACGGCCACCCCGATTGACCAGCCATGCAGCGCACTCACTCTCACACCGATGCGAAATCCGATCTGGCCGTCATTGTCGTCAGTTTCAACACACGCCAGATGGTGATATCTTGCATAGAGTCAATCCTGCAAGAAACACGGCGACGCCCATTTGAGATCATCGTTTTTGACAACGCTTCGGCGGACGGAACCGCTGACGATATTCGAAAACAGTTTCCCGACATCCGACTCATTGCAAGCGAGCAAAACCTGGGCTTTGCCGCGGCGAACAATCTGGCGGCTGGCGAGGCTCAAGGGAAGTATTTGCTGTTGTTGAATCCGGATACGGTGGTGTTGAATGGCGCCATCGACCGGCTGATGGATTTCGCTGAGAAGCATCCGGAAGCGGGGATATTCGGGGGGCGAACGGTCTTTGAGGACCGTTCGTTGAATGCGACATCGTGTTGGCGTGCGCCGTCTCTGTGGGGATTCCTGTGCCGGGCTCTGGGGCTGGACAGTTGTTTCCGAAGCAGCAGTCTTTTTAACCGGGACGCATATGGGGGATGGCAGCGGGACAGCGTTCGGGAGGTTGATATTGTAAGCGGATGTTTTCTGCTGATTCGACGGGAAATCTGGGAGGAGTTGGGCGGGTTCGATCGGGATTTCTTCATGTATGCGGAGGACTGGGACCTGTGTTTACGGGCACGCACGGCCGGATATAGATGTTTGTTCTGTCCGGATGCCGAGATCATTCACTACGGGGGGGCATCGGAAACGGTATTGGAAGACAAGATGGTGCGACTCTTGGAAACCAAAGTCCGTCTATGCCGGAAACACTGGTCACCTGCACGCGCCGGAGTTGCCGCAACACTGCTCGATCTTTGGGTCCTGACGCGTATCGCTGGTTACGGCTGTGCCGGCCTCTTTGGGCGGGCAAGACGTGCGCAGTTCCAGTGTTGGAAGAGTGTCTGGGCAAGGAGAGCCCACTGGCACGGCGCTTGATTGAGCTTTTCGATTACCCCGTCTTCGCGGTTTCGCTGGTGGTTTGCTGCTGGCGCTGCCGGATGACTTCGATGTTGTCGCGCCATTTGCGCTGGCCGGGCTGGAGTTCGGCGGCGCGGGTGAGGGACTGGATGGCGTCGTCGTAGTTGCCGAGTGCGGCCTGGACCTGGGCGAGGGTG
>JAAYCU010000332.1 GCA_012729595.1 Phycisphaerales bacterium | reverse complement strand
TCGGAGAGTCCAATCAGTGCCCCCCACCACCCACCAGTTTACCGAGTAGTACCGACCGTATGCGATGCCATTTCCATCGGAAATAACCCCGACGCGGGCGGTCATTCCGGCCATGGCACAAGCGAATCGTCCTCACCTAATTCACGAATCCGCCGCATGACCATTTGGCTTAATTTGCCGAGGCTTTCCTTATCCACACGATCGATCCAGTAACGGCTCAGATCGATCGGGCGTCCGAAGCGCACCCGGGCCCGATGTCTGCGGAAAAAGGCCCGACTTACGCTTGAATCGTAAACCGTACCAGATATATAGGCCGGTACGATCAGGGCATTGGTATGCAGGGCAATCAGAACCGCACCGTCCTTGGGTTCGAGTGTCTCATCTGGCCGTACGATCCGGCCCTCGGGGAAAACCCCAAGGGCCTTGCCCGCCCGGAGATGGCGGAGGGCTGCTCGCGTCCCGGCCGCATCATGCCCATCGCGTTTGACCGGAACGCATTCGATCATGCGTATAAAACGGCCACCGATGGGCAGATTGGCATACTCCTCGGCTACGACGAAGCCCAATACCCGATTGGGGGTACTGGCAATGAGCAAGAGTGGATCTATGCTGGAAGTATGATTGGCCACAACGATGACCGGTCCGTGGGTGGGCACGGTACAGATGCCTTCCCTTTTGAGGCGGAACCACCACTTACAGTAGAATTCATTGAAACGCCACCAGAGGTTGAGGCCACGTGGGAAACGCGCATACCTGATCCGGAGGCGAAAGGACATCACAGCGGACCCGCAAACCAGGATGGAAGTCGCCAGCAGTATCCAACCTACGGCATTATCGACACTTGGCCAACGAGGAATACCGATCAACCCGGTAACCAGCAACAAACCCGCCATGCTGGCCAGATCGGTCAGACCGAAGACCCGCCCCCTCAACCGATCAGGCACAGTACGTTGGATCAGCACATGATAGCTGGACAGCGCTCCAGCCCCGAACACCCCCACCGCGATCACTGCCAGGCCGCCGATATGATAGTTGACGTTGGCGGCGAACGGCGAAAAAACGCTGAAAGTCAACAGGCTGATGGCCGCCCCGATACCGGCCAACGACCAGGAGATAGCCACCTCGCTACGCAGAGCATTTCCGAACAAGGTGAGTATCAAAGCTCCAAGCAGTATTCCACCCCCCAGCCGGGCCTGGAAACCAGCAATCTGCACGTAGTCGGGTCGCTCAAAGGCGTCACGTACAACGGCCGGCATGACACTACGTACCACCGCCCCGCAGCTATAGATTATCACCGCAACCATAATCAGTTGTATTACCCGGCGATGATCTCGAACATAGCGGCCGGCCTCGGTTAAGGCGGCCAAGCCAGCGGAGCCCCGCTGACGCTGAATCTCCCGGGCGGGCACCCGCATAGCCCAAAGCAATAAAGCACTAATAACAAACGTGCCGGAGTTGACATAATACGAAACCGTCGGTTCGGCCTGTTGGGCCAGGTACCCGCCGATCACCATGGCGATCATCATAGCGATTACGCCTAACCCACTGCTCATGGCGTTGGCCCGTATCAGTTGGTCCTCCCGGATCAGGGATGGCAGCAAGGCCAAGCGGGCAGGGGAGAACACTGCGGCAAAAATGCCCACCAGGAGAAAAGGAATAAACTGGGCCACGGTCCCCCAAGTGGCAAAGTAGGTCAGCAGGACGGCGAAATTCAACATCAGCACGGCCCGGATCAGCAGGGTCGCAATCATCAGCCCGCGTCGCGGCAGGCGGTCGGCCAGCAAGCCGGCAAAGGGACCAAGCACAAAAAACGGCAGCATGAACATAAAGGTCATCATGGCCTGAAGACGGGTGATCTCCGGGGAATCCAGGGCATTCATCCATTTGAGTACCGCCATCGCCGAGATGTAGTCACCCATGGCCCCAATACCGTAAGCGGCCCACAACAAAAGGAAGTTGCGATTGAGAAACAAACCCGCCGGCAAATCCGAGGGCAACGCTGCTTGGGCTCGCTTGACCATGCTCATAAGTTTTAGATTCTACCGGCTGACCACCGGTTATTTCCAGACCATGGCCGGATGGATTAAGGATGTCGGGGACGGCAAGACCTTGCCAACAAATACCGCTACGACCTGCCAAGGTTTTCGGGGTAGCCAACCAGCCCCAGCGGCAGCAAGCTCCCATTCGCAAGTGCCCGTGTATCGGCATTCATAAACATGATGGCTATCCAAAGCCCAATGCGCCTTGGGTGCATGGAGCAAGCGGGTCTTACACGTTTAACCTGCGTTCTATGTTGGAGCCTGTAAAACCGATAACTACACCCTCGCCACCTGGGCCACAGTTTTCCAGCAAGGAACCGCCTACGACGAACGGCAAAACCTGGGGGACGCATTTCCACAAACGCCGTGCATCCTTTGACAAAGTATCGATCCTGAAGTATGCTCCTCCCGTTCGTAGTTCCTTTTCATATACGCGAGGAGATATGATGCAGCGCGACACCCGGCCCAAAAAGACCCGGCTGGAGACGGTGGAACCGCTCGGCAAGAGAGTATTGGTTCGCAAGGATGAAGACAAAAAGGAAACCAAGGGCGGCATTGCCTTGCCCGATAACATTGAGATCCCGACGATTACCGGTCGTGTAGTAACCGTATCCACTCAAGTGGCCAACGACGACGATTTCCCGATTCGCCAATATGATAAGGTGCTGTTCAATCCGAAGAACTCAATCCCTGTGGATTTCGAGCCGGGCAATCAGCTTTTTGTCGTGCCCATCGAGGACGTAGTGGCCGTGTTCCGTCGACGGCAGTCGTAAGCGAGCCGCGGTCGACGGAGGCGTATGGGGGTCGCGTGGTCCGTTAACCCGTATAGCTTCCGATCGCTCACGGTCGGATGAAGATGTTGAGGCGACAATCCGAGCCTTGTCATGGATGAAATTTTTCGACCGCTTCCCCCCGCCGCGCTGATCGGGATGATCCACTTACCACCCTTGCCGGGGCACCCGCACAATCGGCTTCCTCTATCGCGAATCGTGGATCAGGCTCTGCTAGATACCCGCACCCTGGTCGAAGCCGGCTTCGACGCCCTGATAATCGAGAATTTCGGCGACGCCCCGTTCCGCCCGATACGGGTCGATCCGCACACCGTGGCCGGCATGACCGTCGTCACCCAGGCATTATGTGCCGAAGTCGCGGTGCCAATCGGCATCAATGTATTGCGTAACGACGCCCAGGCTGCCCTGGCTATTGCCACTATTTGCGGGGCCGCATTTATCCGAGTCAACGTGCATTGTGGCGTATACGCCACCGATCAGGGCTTCATCGAAGGCCGGGCCGACGAGACGATCCGTTATCGCGGGGTACTGGCCAGCAAAGTGGCCGTCCTCGCCGACGTACACGTAAAACATGCCAGCCCGCTACTCAATCAATCCCTTGCCGAGGCGGCCCGAGAAACCGCTTACCGCGGCCGGGCCGACGGCCTGATCGTCAGCGGGGCGGCCACGGGGCGACCTACGGCGCTGACCGACCTGCGGGAAGCACGGGCCGCTGTCCCGGATCGGCCAATCTATGTTGGCAGCGGCGCAGATGCGGAAAGCGTCGCGGAATTGTTGCGTATCGCCGATGGGGTTATCGCCGGCACTTCCCTGAAGAAAGACGGGCAAACCACCGCCTCGGTGGATCCGCAACGGGCCGAAAACTTTGTCAAAGCCGCGAGGATATAACCTTGACCAAGGTGATCGAGCGTCCGCACATTCGTCTAGCCTCGTTAGGCAGCGTCGCAAAGGACGCGATCGCATTATTATCCGCTCAAGGGCTGGCGGGCACGCTGGAACTGGCCCGCCAAGGCGTAGGTCCGCGCTATACGGTGACCACCAATCGCAGGCTGATCGAAGCTCGACAATCCGATGAAAAGGGTGGGCGGCTCGACGACAACGCCCGGGCTCGAGAAGTGGAAACTATTCTGGCCGACGACCGTATCGCCGCTCTGGTAACGTTGCGAGGCGGAGGATGGTTCACCCGCATTCTCGACAAGATCAACTTCGACGTACTCCGCCGACGCCGCAAAACCATTCATATTTTCGGCTTCAGCGAAATGACCTCGCTGGTCAACATCGCCGGTCGCTATCCGCGCGCGGTGGGGCTTTACGATCTTGGCCCGGCCTTCCTGATCGACTGCCTGACACAAAAAGCCTTGCGCAAAGCACCCCTGGCAAGCGTACAAGAAAAACAGGCCGGCGGCCGTCGCCGACCATCGAAAGACATTTCCGACCCGGAAATGTGCGAAAAAGCGAGCGAAGCTTTCCGCAGTTTTTTCTCAGATGTCGGGCACATTCTGGATGGTCAGGGATCGCGACGTTCTCTGACCGGCCGCTTGCTGTTCGGCACGCTTCCGAAACAAAAGGAAATCACCGTTGTTGGGGGTAATCTTAGCGTAGTAATGCCTCTGCTGGCCTCACCATTCGCAAAAGCCGTCGATACGAAAAATCGCTGGTTGGCGCTGGAGGATGTTAATGAATCACCTTCCAGCATTGATCGTATGCTGGCCGGGCTGCGCCTGGCCGGCTTGCTGGAGCGAGTCGAGGGGATTCTCCTGGGTGATTTTCATAGCGGTGACACCGACCTCAACGACGCCGCCTGGCAGATACTCAAACGCCACCTGCCAACCCGGCGTAAGGTTCCGGTCGTCGCCTTAAAGGGTTTCGGCCATATCCACCCCATCGCACCGTTACCGGTGCATCGTCCGATTACTCTACGCTGTACAAAGCCAGATCGCGGCCGGCCCCGTGTTCATATCGAAATCCCCTGGAATAAATGGACCTATAGGTAGACTATTGCCGGCTGACAGGCACAAAAGCCCGATGGATGCCTTGGTTATACCTGTTGTTGCCGGAGGGCGATCGCCAATATACGGGACGCCTGCCGGCGCAGAATCCTCAAAACGCTAACCCTACAGAGTATCCTCATCGGATCTACTCTCGGTTGCGGCGTCATAGGCATCGCGAACCGATTCCGGTGCGACCGCCAGTACCCGATCGCCTAAGGCCGCGATAGCCCAGGCTCCGGTGGGGGCAGTCAAAATGATACTCAACACGGCCACGGCAAGAATAATTTCGCCTGGACCTGTGTCCATCCCAGCCGCACGCATAGCCATCAATGGCGCCGCCCCGATGGCCGCCTGGACCGTCGCCTTGGGTGCGTACGCCACCATAACAAACAAACGTTCGCCGAAGTTCAATTCGCTGTTCAGTAGGCACAATTGGGTGGCCGCCCCCCGGGCGAGCAGTCCGAGCCCGATCAGCGTCGCGCCGGCCAATCCCGCCTTCCAGGCGATCGCGATGTTGACCTGGGCTCCGACCATCGCAAACAGGATGATCTCCGCAAAAACCCACACCTTACCCAACCGGGCTGATATTTCGTGAGCCATGTGCTCGCGCTTTTCGAGAATAACAAACCCGATAGCCATGGCAGACACCAGGCCGGCAAAGGGCACGTAACCTGCGAGTATTTCTTGAAGTCGAACCAGTATGACGGACAAAGCGATGATAGCGAGAACTCGCTTTGTAGCCCGGGGGTTGAAACGCTCAAAGAGCCGACAGAGGCCTATTCCGATGACAAGCCCGGTGGCTATGCCCAACATCAACGACAATGGCACACCGACAACCTGCCAGGTGATATTCACTTGAGATCCGAAATATAGGCCGATGACCACACTATGGGCGACGATAACATAGATGTCGTCCACGGAAGCCGCGGCCATTACCATGGACGGGATAGCCTTTGATGCGCCCTTGCGCTCCTTTATGAAACGTATCATCGCGGGAACCACCACGGCGGGTGAAACCGCCGCAAGTACCGAACCCAGTATTGCGGACTCAAGCAGCGTCAACCCCAGCAGGTATGGTCCTGCCAGCGTTATCATGATGCCCTCAAAGGTTGCCGGGATGAATGCCAGCAGCAACACTCTCCCGCCCACCCGGTGAAGGGTGCTACGGCTGAGTTCGAACCCTACCCGCAGGAGTATGACAATCAGAGCAATCAGCCTGAGGTCGGAACCGATGGCCAACAAGTCGGAGTCGAGATAGTCCAGGACATTAGGGCCAAGAAAAACTCCGACCAACAACATTCCGATCAGGCCGGGAATGCGGAAGCTACGCAACACCCAATCGACAATCAGGCCCAGAACGATGATTTCGGCAATACTTACCGCCATGATGACTCCTATTCGAGGAAACCCATCCGTCGCCCGCCATGCAGCGTGGGCTCCTACAACCGCATACGCAAAGCGGAACCCAATTCGGATAGGAGTCATCAGCCGTACTCGTCCGACCACGGCGGTTAAAGGCGGACTCCATCGCCATCCGGCAAACTATCCGATGTGTCGTGGGAGAGCAAGCCTGCAAATCCTGACCCAATCGGGGCACCGATCCTCAAAAACAGCTACGATAGCGTGGGTCGGGCGTTTTAGCGTGCAATCATCTGTCGCGGCAGGCGGATACGCGGATGCAATGTATCCGAGGTATCCGGGTTCCAATCCGACCGCGAAAGAGCGGCGATAGGCAATATTCGTACACCGTGGTCGGACATGTCATTGGCGACCAATCCGTCCCTGACCGACGCGTTGGCATGCCATACACCTCGTTGACAGAACGCAGCGTTTGCCGCAATATAGCTCGATTCCAGCCCAGCGTTCCTAGAGCTTGGGCGATTGGCGGCAAGTGGATGCCCCCACGATAAAGTCCAACCGATTCAAACGAGTCGCATGCATTGGAGGAAATAATCCATGACACCAAACAATAAGACCACCCGACGGAATTTTCTGTCATTATCGGCGGCGAGCGTGGCCGCTCCCTATATGCTCACCAGTGGAGCGTTAGGCGCGGCAAATCGACCGGGCGCCAATGATCGGATCAATATTGTACTGATCGGAGCCAACATCCAAGGCCTCTATAATCTCGAGCAGGTTCTCGCTCAGCCGGACACCTCGATCGTCGGCATCTGCGATGTAGACACCACGCGTCGCGAGCAGGCCGTTGCCAAGGTCGCGGCCGCCAATACACAAGCGGACTCCGCCGGCCGACACCACCCCAAACCTTATACGGATTATCGTGAAGCCCTGGCCCGCAAGGACGTAGACGCGGTCATCATCGCAACCACGCCCCACTGGCACTGCCGCATGGCCGTGGATGCCGCCGAAGCCGGGAAGGACTTCTATCTCGAAAAGCCCATGTCCATGTATCCGGCAGAGACTCTGGCGATAAAACGAGCCGCCGAAAAGCACCAACGTATCACCCAGATCGGCACCCAGATTCACGCCACCGAAAATTATCACCGTATTGTCGACGTGGTTCGCTCCGGCATACTCGGCAAGATTTCCCTGGGTCGCACTTTCCACATGTTCAACGAAGGACGAAACGGCATCGGGCGAGTTTCCGATACACGAGTACCGGACGGGCTAGATTGGGACATGTGGATCGGGCCGGGGCCCGCTCGTGATTTCAATGCCCTACTATTCCGGGATTCGTCTTACCATCCGTCGTTCATGGCCTACAGCGGTGGTTGGACGCCGGGTATGGCCCCGCACATAGTGGATGTTCCTTTCTGGGCTCTACAGCTCGACTACCCCATTCACACCTATGCTTCCGGTGGCCGCTACCTCATCGATGATGACGGAGACGCCTATGACACGCACGAAGTGACCTGGCAATTTCCAGACTTCACGCTCAACTGGACCTCGTCGATGATCAACAGCTTCGCTTATACGCTCCATGGAGAAGCAGGCTGCCAACGGCGCCGTGGGATCTACCTGCTGGGCGAAAACGGCACGCTGATCGGCGACTATGGAGTACTGGAAGTCGTCCCGGAAACCTGTTCCCTCGATTCGTTTAAACTCGAGGACGTACCCAAGATGATCCCCCGGTCGCCCGGTCATCACCGCGAGTGGCTGGATGGAATACGCTCCCGTCAGCAGCCGGGCTGCAACGTCGGCTACCACGCGCGGATCGACATGGCACTGACGCTCTCGCTGCTGTCACTGAAACTTGGACGGTCGATTCAATTTGACCCCAAGGCGGAGAAAATCGTCGGCGACGAGGAGGCCGTGCGTCTGTCTATCCCTGAGTATCGTTCGCCCTGGAAGTTCCCTAAGGAGTACTTGTAAAAAGTCGCGAGGGTATGCCGGCGCACAAGACACGGGTTATCCGTGTCCAATTTAGGAGGGGTCTGCCTGTGGGGGTTAACCCCGTAGTCCTTGAGTATTTTCGCGTCATGCGGATAAACCGTTACCAACGGCATGACCAGTTGGACATAGGTTGGCTGACTCGGCAACCGGTCGCCAGGAGAAAGACCATGAAATCCATAACATCGAAAATCGTATGGCTGTCGTTGTTGTCCCTGATCGTAATGGCAACCGGTTGCGCCCGCCCGCGGTATGTTCACGCCGTGTTTTTCAGCTTCAAGGAAGGCACCCCCCCAGCGGAAATGGAGGCGCTGGCTAGCGATAGTATCGAACAGTTGTCGAAAATCCCATCGGTTCGAAAAATCGCCAGCGGGCCGCGCGACGCGCAGGCTTTACGGGAGGTCAACGTCGCGGATTTCGACATCGGACTGGTAGTCTATTTTGATGACAAGGCCGGCTACGACCTGTACGAAAACCACCCCATCCACGAACAATACGTACAGAAATATCGGTCGAGTTGGGCTCAGGTACGTGTGTTCGATTTTATAGCGAAATAACGGTCGCAGAGCTTGGCCGGGATCGGATCGATGGGGGCGTCCATAGCGGCCCGGCCCAGATCCCGAGAACAGGCATGTGGCAGCACCCCCTTTACCACCGATAAAGGCCAATTCCCCCCTTGCCATCATGGGGCGAATGCTTAAACTACCGGGTTTGGCCGCCCCGTACAATACGGTGCGGCTGTAATATTATCGCCCATAAGGATTCTGAAAGGAGTTTGGCAACATGGCGGTCAAAATTTACTACGAAAACGAGTTGAGTACCGATGCTCTTAAGGGCAAAAAGGTCGGCATTCTGGGTTACGGCAGCCAGGGGCATGCCCATTCCCAGAACCTTCGCGATTCGGGCGTTGAAGTTATGGTGGCCGAGCTACCAGACAACGCCAACTATAAGCTGGCCTGTGAACACAAGTTCAAACCAGTCAGCGCCGCCGAGGCGGTCAAGGCCTGCGATCTGATCGTGATGACTTTGCCCGACGAGGCCCAGCCGGTGGTCTATCGCAACGAGATCAAGCCCAACCTGAAGGCCGGCAAGGTACTCGGCTTTACCCACGGTTTTAACATTCATTTCAGCCAGATCGTGCCCCCCGACGATGTCGATGTGGTCATGATCGCTCCGAAAGGTCCAGGCCATCTGGTGCGCTCCGAGTTCGCTCGTGGCGCCGGGGTGCCCTGCCTGGTGGCCGTTGAGAAAAACCCGTCCGGCAAGGCTTTGGATATCGCCCTGGCCTGGGGCGCTGGCATCGGTGGGGCCCGTGGAGGGATCCTGGAGACCACCTTCAAGGATGAGACCGAAACCGATCTGTTCGGCGAGCAGGCCGTCCTTTGCGGAGGCGTTACCGAGCTGGTCAAAGCAGGCTTTGACACTCTGCTTGAGGCTGGTTATCCACCGGAAATCTGCTTTTTCGAGTGCATGCATGAACTGAAGCTGATCGTGGACCTGTTCTATCAGGGCGGCATCAACTACATGCGGTACAGTGTGAGCAACACGGCCGAGTACGGCGACCTGACCCGCGGACCGCGGGTAATCAACCAGCAAGTGCGGCAGGAGATGAAGAAAATCCTGGATGAAATCGTCACCGGCCAGTTCGCCAGGGAATGGATTCTCGAAAACGCCGCCGGGCGGCCCTCCTTCAACGCCTTATACAAGAAGGATTACAATCATCCGCTCGAAGTGGTGGGCAAGAAGCTGCGGCGCATGATGAAGTGGATTGATTCGAAGGAAGTTTAATCGCCACATAAGCGATTGCCGCTTGTCGGCGATCGACCACGATACCGGGCCGGACACTTGCACATGCGGGTGGTCCGGCCTTTTTTTTCAGCCAATCAGGTCCGCGTATCGCGCCAGTTCCTCGCGAAAATCAGCGAAGTGTATGTCGAATACCTTTTCGGCCGTTTCCTGTGCGCAGATATTGTCCTCCTGACTCATAAGCACCTGATCGACACTGAATTTATATGGCATAAGCATGGAGGGGACGAGGGGAACAATCGTACGGGCCAACAGCCGAGCCACGGCCGGATGCACGGGCAACTTCAACTTTCGACGGCCGATGATCGACAAGGAACAAACCTCGTAAAGTTGTCGCCAAGTCAGACGCTCCGGCCCACCGAGTTCGTACACCTGCCCAACGGTTTCCGGCATCGCCAGGCATTTCACAAAGCAGGCCGCCACGTCCCGTACGTACACCGGCTGAAGCCGGGTTTCGCCCCGGCCGAAATAGAGCATGACCGGTTGACGCAGGCCGGCGGTGCAGAAGTATTTCATCATCCTCATGAATTCGCCATCCGGTCCGTGAATCAGACTCGGCCGGAAGATAGTCCAGTCCAACCCGCTTTCGCGGACGGCCAATTCCGCCAACCACTTGCTCCGGTGATAGCGGTTGGTAGCGTCAGGGCGAGCACCGAGGGCGGACATGTGAACATATCTGCGCACACCCGCACGGATACAGGCCTCGATCATGTTGCGGGTGGCTTCCACATGAATCCGCTCGAAGGTTTGGCAGGCAGCGGTATTTTCATCGATGATCCCCACCAGGTGAACGGCAGCCGTGCAATCCTGAGCCGCGCGAGTCAGCGCGGGCAGATCAAAAAGGTCACCATGAATTGGTAAAATACGTTCGCGCTGCTGGTCGGAGAATTTTTCCATCAGTCGGGCGGGGTGACGCACCGGGCAAACCGGAAGATAATCATTTTCCAGCAGCTTTCCGACCACATAACCACCTACAAATCCCGTAGCCCCGGTGACCAGGATTTTCGTGACCGGGGGGTGGGGCGGGGTAACGACGGCGTCGGCCCGTGGTTGATTATCGAACGCTTCGGACATTGGCGAGGCCCTCCATTACCCCTCAGATATTATATAACTCAAGGCAAGGCGAAGTGTCCGGCAAGCAACATAATTGGGCGCGCGGCCGCGATTTCAAACGACAGAGCGGTTTGGTCGGCCGCCGAGGGATGGCCAGGCGCGGTCAGAATATGTTGGGCTAAAACTTTTTGGACCATTGGTTCACTGGTAGCATCCGTATGAGCCCCCGTCCAGCCGTAACGCTCATAACGCGGGGACCAGCGAATGTTGGTAATCTTTTCGCCGCCTGGGCCTTTGTATTGCAGGCCGATGGCTCCGGCAGCCTCGCCTCCGATTTGCCCGTCGATAGTCCCCAGAGTACGAACCGGCCCCTGCAGAATCTGATCATAGGGCGAATGGTAAACCCATACCCCGCCCGCGATATTCCGCAGGGCAAGCTGCATGTCATAATCAGCGGAAAGCGACGAGCCCAGCATAATCAGGGCGTGCAGTTTGGTTCTTGAGGTAATGGTTTCGCAGGCCCAGACACCGACGCCCGTGCCGGCCGACAGGCAAATGATATTGACTCCGTTATCGGGGTATTTTTGCAGATATGCGGATATTTCCCTTCCCAGCTCGGCACCGCGTACTCGGGCGGCCGGGCGGCCGATAGTCTGATCTAACGCGGGGTTTAAGGTCGGTGACCAGCGGTAATTGATAATACTACCCTTATAGCCGGCGCGGCGTAACCCGTTCTGAATCTCCGCCACACCGAAACCCCAATTGCCCGCACCGTCGATATAATAGGTTCGTCCAAAGATGTCCGTCGCGGACGAGCCCCCACCAAGGCCGCCGCAACCTGAAGCCAGCAGATTTAGCACAATACCAACAGCCAGCATGCAAAGCCGTCGGGGTCTGCTATCAATAGAGTAAACGGACGTGTTCATAGCCCGGATCCGCCATCGCGCCGCCGCCTTCCTTACTTTTCATGATACAAACCGACGACGCGCGGAACACCACAAGGTATCGTGACCGATTATTGCCAGTCTAGGCTATTACCAGGATACGTCAAGTACTTTATACTTCCTCGTCTTGGCCTTCGGCATCAATAGCATTAAGGCAACAGGGCCGATAAAATGTGGCAATGGTAAAGGTCAAGATCTGCGGGATTACCAGCCAGGATGACGCTTTGGCGGCTGTCGACGCAGGCGCGGACAGCTTGGGATTGAATTTCGTCGGCGGGCCAAGGCAGATCGAGCGGCAACAAGCGGAGGAGATCATCAAGGTGTTGCCGGCTTGCGTGCCGGTGACGGCCTTGGTCAGACTTGAGAATGGCCAACTCGCCAAGGAACAGCAAGCCTGGCTTGAACAACAGGCAATCCGCTATCTTCAGATATATGGAGAATTTAGATATGCGGATCTGGCCAGCCTTCATGGCCAGGGGTTTACGCTCTGGCCGGTTTTGACCGTCGGCCACGCGTCGTTCGAAGATAACGCGGCGTTATGGTTCAGCGCGGAAGGGCCACGGGCCATGGGTGCGATTGTGCTGGACACCAGCGATTCGCGTCTGGCGGGCGGAACCGGTCGAACCTTTCGCTGGGACTGGGTAACCCAGGCCCGGCAAGACGGTCGTCTGGCCGAATGGCCCCCGATTATTCTGGCCGGCGGATTACGTCCAGAGAATGTGGCCGAGGCCATCCGAACGGTCGAACCTTACGGGGTGGATGTCTCCTCCGGCGTCGAAAAGGATGGGCGACCGGGATTCAAGGATCCAGCCAGGATGCAGGCCTTCGTCCGGAACGCCCGAAATGCGGTCGAACCTTGATGGCCGAAAAGCCCACCGGCATTTCGCGCCTCTGTATACGATTGTTGGCCGCCGCCGATGGATCGCATACAATTTCAGTAGATTTCCCAGTGGTTCAGATACCGGGGATACCCAAAGGTACCGGAAGAGTAGAAAGGATTATATGAACACGTATACCAGGCAACTAGTTTTAGCGGGAATGTCAGTTTGCATTTTGAGCTGTGGGGCATGGGCTCAGGCGCCGGCCGCTGGAGAGTTTACCACTTTCAGCGATCTGCAAAGATATTTCACCCAGAAGCAGCAAGACGCCCGACTGGCCATCGAGACAGAGCGCTTCGCGGCGTTAAAAGCCTATCTGCTCAAGGCCAAACCCGAGGAACTGGAAAATGTTCACCTATCCATGATTCAATCGACTATCGTGCTTGAACGATTCGATGAGACATTGAGTTTGACCGAATCATTTTTATCTGGTTATCACCAGAGCCCCATGTCTTGGGACGTGAGGGGCATGCGGACCAATGCACTAATCAAAACGGGGCGTCTGGACCAAGCCCGAAAGGAATGGGAATCGGCCACCGTCAACTTCGAAAACGACGAGACTCAGCGTGATTTCGCCCAGCCGGTTTTTGAGACCGCCATGGAGATTGCCGACGGCTTTCTGGACAAGCTGGACACTCGCGGAGCCCGTGAGATGTACGATCTGCTTTCAAAAAAACTGAGCTTCCTTGGTCCGCAATTGAAACCGATCCTGGATCCGCAACGTGAAGCCCTGGAATGGATCGGCAAGAGCCCGCTAGCCATCGAGGGCAAGGATCTTGATGGCAAACCGGTTGATTGGGCTGATTATCAGGGCAAGGTGGTCCTGCTCGATTTCTGGGCGACTTGGTGCGGCCCTTGCATGGCCATGCTTCCGGAATTGCTGAGCATCCATCGGGAGTTCAACGAGGGGGGTTTCGAGATTATCGCGATCAATCTCGATTATGACCAGGCTTCCCTTAAATCCTTCCTGGCCAAGCAGTCGCTCCCTTGGCGGCAGGTTTTCGACGGCGACGCTAACGGCGCGAACGCTCGCAAGTTCGGCGTGGCATCGATACCCCGAATGTTCATAATCAACCGCGAAGGTAAAATAATCCGGGCAGCCATGCCCGGAGAAGGCTATGCCCTGTTCATCCGCCGCCTTATGAACCCGGCCAAGTCCTAACCGTATGGCCGGTGGAGTACGGAAGCCGCGAAGCATGAAAAATCGGAATCTGCATGCGATGTTGCCGGTTATTGCGCTGGTATTACTGGCAATATACGGCGGGGGATGTACGGGCACGTGGCGACCACCTACCGTCCAACCAGAGACCCCCGCAACCCAAAGCAGCCCTACGCTGGCCGAATGCCTGCGATCCGATCGCCTTGGGCGTCGGGTCTATGAGCGTCGAGATTTAACTGGTCGCAAGGATGCGACACCCTCGGCCTATGCCCGCTGTTATCGCCATGATCGGATACAGGAAGGCATATTGGCCGAACGCTCCTTCCTGCCGCTGGATCGATATCTTGTCTCCACCTCCGCGCAACCGAGTGAGGCAGCACGACCGAGGCTCTCGTTCGGCAGGCTTATGACAATTTATTTTGAAGTGACCGATCCTCTGGCCACCATGCCACTGGAACTGGAGTCGAACCAGCCGATCCGATCGAGTACATCCATACGTTACTTTGACTATCTCGGTCGTCCCTCGATGTTGGGCACCGTTACGCGCGAGGCGGAAATCGAGGGCTACGAAGACGTGGAATCTCCGGCCGGCAGTTTCGCAAACTGTCTCCGCGTGCGCGTTGATCTAAAGGTCACTTTCCCCTGGACCATGGTGGCCGATTTGAAACATTTCGTCTGGTTATCCCCACAAGTCGGCGAGGTGCGTCGTGTGCAAAACATGACCGGCTGGTTTTTGATTTTCTGGTTCGGCAGTACCCAGGAATACCGCCTGACCGAATACACGAAGCCACCGGTCGCCGACCCTGTCGATCCGGCCCAAGCCGACCTGGCACCGAAATGGAAACGCGGTCTGGTGGTCTTCGATCGGGGATACCCATCCGTTCGTATCGGCGGGATGGTGATAGATTTGGCCCCCCCTGCCGATGGACCATGACGGTGCCGCCCGACGGGATTATAATGGCCTTTAATGACCCGAAGGCTAGACTCGGCAGCGGTTGCCACGCAGCGAACGCAAACCTGTTAGTGCGTATTATCCATTTGAACGAGTCAATTTGATGGACAACGGCGTAGTTTTATTCGGCGGCAGTTTCAATCCTGTACATCACGGTCATCTGCTCGTGGCGCGATCCGTGGCCGAACATCTCGGTGCGCAACGGATCGTCCTGATCCCGGCCGCTCAGCCGCCGCATAAATACGGCCTTGGCACCCCAAACCTGGCTCCGGCCGAGGATCGGCTGGAAATGCTGCGCCGCGCGACGGCCGGCGATTCTGATTTCGAAGTCAGCGACATCGAGTTGCGCCGCGCGGGCCCCAGCTATACCATCCTGACCGTTGAAACCTATCTTCGTATGTTAAGCACCGACGTGCCCTGCTGTTGGTTAATAGGGGCCGACACCCTTGAGGATTTGCATACCTGGCATCGCGTGCGGGATTTATGCGATCTGGTCCGTATCGTAACGGCCGCCCGACCAGGCTTTGAAACTCCAAACCTCGCGGCATTAGCCGAAATTCTCCCGCGGGAGCTTCTGGGCCAGATACGCAACGATATATTACCCACGCCGCGTATCGACATCTCCGCCTCGCAGGTCAGACAACGCATCTCGGCCGGCCGATCAATTCGCTATCTGGTTCCCGAGGCGGTCCGGACCTTCATCGAGGAGCAACGGCTCTATCGCGGTACGTCCTGAAATACATGACAGCGCGGCACACATAACAGCCCGGTGCGCAAGTAGCGAGAAATAGTTCTCGAAGAGATACAGATCGATAAGAGGTCGCTGGCATGGACTGGCTGGTTTCACTGATTTTCATAATGGTATATCTGGGCATGCTCCTGGGGCGAGTGCCCGGCTTAGCGTTGGATCGCACAGGCGTTGCTCTACTGGGGGCTATCGCCCTACTGGTTAGCGGCAAGGTGACGCTAGACGCGGCCTGGAATGCCGTGGATGTACCAACCATAGGTTTGCTGTTCGGTTTAATGGTACTCTCTGCCCAGCTCCGCCTGGGAGGAATGTATACGGCCATCACCCGGCGAATCACCCTGGCCGAAATGTCACCGCGTTGTTTACTGGCCAGCCTGATCGGTATGGCGGGTTTGCTGTCGGCTTTACTGGCCAACGATATCATCTGTATTGCCGTCGCCCCTTTGCTGGTCGAGGCCTGTGCCCGTCGTCGCTTGAATCCCATCCCATTTCTGTTGGGCCTGGCCTGTGCCGCAAATATCGGCTCCGCAGCAACCCTGATCGGCAACCCGCAGAACATGCTCATCGGTCAGTCGCTCGGCCTATCTTTTTCCGCATACCTGTTCGACGGTGGAGTCCCGGCGGCCATCGGCCTGATCCTATTGTGGTTACTGCTATGCCTGTTAACGGGGAATAACTGGTATGCGACCACGGCCATCCCTCAGTTCAAGGCTCCTGTTTTCAATCCCTGGCAGTCTGGCAAAGGCCTGGCCATCCTGACAGTCCTGGTGGTGGCTTTCCTGGCCTCCTCCATTCCACGCGAGATTCTGGCCCTCGCCGCCGCCGGTATTATCCTGACCAGTCGAAGGATGCATTCCCGCCACATGCTTGCCCTGGTGGATTGGCAACTCCTGATCCTGTTTATTTCGTTGTTCATCGTCAACCACGCCCTCGAATCCACGTCCGTCATCACCCATTTCCTTACGGTCTTGGCCAACGCTGGTTTTGATATACGGGAACCCGGCAAACTCTTTGTCGCAACCGCCGTTTTTTCCAACATGGTTTCCAACGTGCCGGCGGTGATGCTGCTGTTACCGGCGGCAACTCATCCTTTGGCCGGGCCTATCCTGGCACTGTCCAGTACGCTG
Source organism: Phycisphaerales bacterium (assembly GCA_012729595.1). GTDB lineage: Bacteria > Planctomycetota > Phycisphaerae > UBA1845 > PWPN01 > JAAYCU01. The sequence goes on along the minus strand of JAAYCU010000332.1, from coordinate 23 downwards.
GCCGGCAATCTGATTATCGTCGG
>JAAYCU010000331.1 GCA_012729595.1 Phycisphaerales bacterium | reverse complement strand
GCTGGTGGCGTTCCCCTATTGAAGTGGCCAAGCGATGTGCTTACTGGCAACGACGAAATGAAATATCATACGCCAGCCGCCGACGTAAGGCGGAAAGAATGAAAAAGACGTAGCGCTGTCATACTAACCATGAAGATCAACGACAAGCCTTACGGTGCCTGGAAATTCGCAGTCAAGGACAACAAATTGAATTACACCGACCGCACGCAAAGAGAGACGGCCGACCCGCTGACGTTTATCGAGGGCGGACGCGATGCGTGGTGGTACGCTATGCAGGAATAGCAACAGGCGTCCGGTCTTGTTTGGCGAGAAATGAAGATATTCCGCCTGTGCCTGGTCAAAGAGGAAGACAATATCCTGGAGGGGGCCGTCGTCACGGCGGCCCCCTGGGCGGACGGTATCTTTCTGGCCGACAACGGTTCCTCTGACGAAACCCCGATGGCGATCGAGCGGCTGACACGGAGTTACCCGAGGGTGATCAATATCGGCCCGCTGGCCGAGCCGTTTTACAAAATCGCTCGCAAACCCAATCGCGACACGTCGCCGACAATCATTATGGAAGATAATCAATTGTTCGGGCAATGACAGATGATCTTATTAAAGAATAAACCCGGCCTTCATCAGGTGGCGTTCGAAGGCCTTTCGAGAAACCGAGGATCATGATGGCCCGCATCGTGGTTGGTATTATAGGCGGTCTGTTCGTCTTTGTTGTCGTCACGCTGGTTCTCGGCTTCTTGCTGCGAAACCTTTTCGATGGAATCGATCCGCTGGATACACTTATCGGATTCATCCTGCCCGTTGTTCTGGGACTGCTGGCGGGCATTCATTCTTTCCGCAAATCGCTTTGGCCCCCAAACCGCCAATGAAATGCATCGGGTTAGCGCAACCGCTTAAAGGGTAATCCCTTAATCCCTTTCAATTCATGTTTTCCGTAATTCGCTCCGGTTGGCTTCCGGGTCGCGTCGTTATGACGATTTCAAGGTGTTTGGGGATTTGCTTTTTCTCTTGCTCCTCCAGCGAAAGCCGGGGAACACCCGCTGTGCTCGAACCAGAGCGTCGTCCTCAGAGAGGGTCAGGCGGTATCCGGTTGTCCCCGGGTGGATTTATTGAATACCCTTGCCGGCCTGCCACGGCCAACCCAGGCGGGGCGAGCGAGATAAACGCCGCGGGCTGGTGAGGGAACACTTGCTTGCGCTTCGGGCTGGAGTGGGGTTCACGCCAGGGCGTCGTCCTCGGAGAGGGTCAGGCGGTAGAGGTTCATGACCACCTCCTCGACGGCCGCCGCCGAATGTTCGATCATGGAGTAAATCCGTTCGGCCTGCTCGGCCCGGGCCATCTTGCGGAAACGGCCGGCGAAGGATTCCAACTGGGCCTTGCGCAACTGTTGCCGGACGGATTCGTCGGCGACGGCGTTCAGCCCCTCCGGGCCGGCGGACGCGATCCGCATGATGGCCTTCGCCTGCGGGTCCGCCAGAAAATGATCACGCAGTGCGCCAAGCAACAGCTTCTCGTACGCGCTGGCCCGGCTGTTGGAGACGCCGCATTCCCGGGCGATCTGGCGCAGACTGATCCGCTCCTCCTCCCGAGCGACCAGCAGCCGTTCGGCCACTACCCGCCGCATGACCAGACCGGGGTGCCGCCGACGCCAGGGCCGCGCCTCAACCTCCCTCAACGCCCGTCGCATCGCCTGCTCAAACCGGCGCCGCAACAGATGCCGCAAGGTTTCGCCGGCCTGCCCGCCGGACGGGTCCGCGATCTGCATGCGCGGGGTCAGTTCCTGAACGACCGGTTCCGGCGGGCCATCCTGTACTTTTCGATAGCGGGCCACCCAGGTTTGCGGCGGCGTCTGGATCAGACAGAAACGCCGGTGCAGGGCGGTATAAATCGCCCCGCGAATCCGCGGCAGGGCGTAGGCGGCGAACGCGCCGTGCTGGCCCGGCCGATACCGCTGGGCCGCCCGCATCAACGCCAGACACCCCTCCTGAAATAGATCCTCATGTTCCTTCTGGCGCGTGGGCGAACGCGGCTTGCTAACCCGCGACCGCAGATGCACGCCGATCAGGCCCAGGTGATCGGCCACCAGTTTTTTCTGCCGTTCGTCCAACGGCTCCATTAGATGGAGCGGCCGCCCCGGCCGCCGCCGCTTCGGCTGATTCTCCACTTCCGCCAATGCCCCGCCAGCCCGTGAATTCGTAAACATCGTCTGCCCCCTTGACCCCACGAAAACCCTGAACAATATACCTAACATATACCAAACAATGGGCCAAGTCAAATACCACGGGCGGAATTTCCCAGGAATTGGCCAATATTTCTTAAATCATTAAATTACTGATGGTTATGGTGCCGCCAAAAGCTTCGGCTATATCCGTACCCGGCCGATGCGGTCGCTGATGGTAGCTGCCCGCGTCCTCGAGGATATCCAGGCCGTTGCCGTCGAGCCGATGGGCGTATTCGGCGGGCAGGGGGTCGGTGCTGACCGGGACCATTCGCACGGCTTCGGGAGGCCGACCATCCGCCGGCTTCGGCAGATTGACGTTCCAACAAGGGGCCGGGCCGTCTGGGGCTGGTCGATGCTTCGCGCAAAGCTCTTTCACCATCCGATGGATCGCTCCGTCCGCGCCGGCCGGGGCGGGTTTATCCGGCTGGAGCAGGGCCGCGATAATCGCCACCGCGAGCCGACTCGACATCGCCCAATCGTCGGGCAGGTCGGCCTTAACCAGTTGCGAGATCGCCAAGGCCGGAATGCCGTGCATGGCAGCCTCCCGGGCCGCCGCCACCGTGCCGGAATAATACACATCAACCCCCAGGTTGCTGCCCCGGTTGATCCCGGCGATGATCCATTGCGGCCGCGATCGGCCGGGCAAGGCCAGTGCCGCCCGCACGCAGTCCGCCGGCGTGCCGTCGATCGCGACCAATTCGCCGATAGGTTCGACCGCCGCCCGGCGACACCGGATCGTCCGCGAGATCGAATGGCCCTTGCCGCTTTGCACGCATTCAGGGGCTACCACGTCAATCTCTACGTCGGGCAGAAAGCCTACCGCCCTCCACAAAGCCCGCAGGCCAGGAGCGTCATAGCCGTCGTCGTTGGTCAACAGGATTCGCATCGTTCGCCGCTCAAAGTGAATGAGTCAATCGCTGGTACGCTTCCGCCAGTTTCCGGGTGATCAGTCCCGGCTGTTCGTCGCCGATACTATGCCGCTCGACCCGCGTGACCGGCATGATTTCCATGATCGCGTTGGTTAGAAAGACTTCTTCCGCGTCGAGCAGATTGTTGATGGTCAGGAGATCCTGCTCGACGGCTATTCCGTTCTCTTCGGCCAGTTCCAGAACCGCGGCCCGGGTCACGCCCGGCAGGATCGGCGTATCCAGCGGCGGCGTGTGCAGACAGCCGCCCTTGACCAGAAAGACGTTGCTGATGCAGCCCTCGGCCAGCATATTCTCCGGCGTGAACCACAGGGCCTCGCCGCACTGGCGGTTCTGGGCATCGCGCAAGGCGATCAGCCGCGGCAGATAGCTCAGCGTTTTATGGCCGGCCAGCGGATCCTGCGCCGATTGCCGAAAGTTCGTACAGATAAAGACGGTCATGCCTTTCTCGTACAGTTCCGGCGGATAGCCGACGATTTTTTCGGCGGCCACGAGCAGGGTGGTTTCGCCCTCCGGATCATGGGCGCCGGGCGGTGTGACCGCGAAACGAATCCGGGCCTCGGTCAATTCGTTAGCCTGCAGAACCATGCCAATCGCCTCGGGTACCCGTTCGAGAGCGTTGCCGAGCGGCATGTTCAGCTTCTCCGCCGAACTCCGCATGCGTACAAGATGTTCATCGAGCCGGAAAGGTCGGCCCGCGTAGCTGCGCAGGGTCTCGAATAAACCTACGCCATGCAGCAGGCCGGGATTGGTTACCGCGACCCTGGCCTCGGTCACATCCAAAATCTCGCCGTTCAAATACACCATCGAACCCATGATTACCTCATCTCCACGGGCTGCGCCGGTTCCACGCCCAGTGCCCGGCAAAGCCCAAGGGCCTTCGCCTGCGTCTCCGCGTATTCATCCTCCGGCACGGAGTCGGCCACGATACCGCCGCCGGCGTAAATATGCAGCAGGCCGTCGTTCACGAGCATCGTCCGGATCGCGATATTCAGCATCATCGAGCCGTCCAGCCCGAAATACCCGATCGACCCGGTATAAACGCTCCGCTCGGTCGGTTCCAGTTCGTCGATGATTTCCATGGCCCGCACCTTCGGGGCCCCGGTGATCGACCCGCCGGGAAAACAGGCCCGCACCAGATCGATGGCATCGTGCTTTTCCGCGAGTCGGCCGGTGACGTTGGCGACGAGGTGATGCACGGTCGGATGACTTTCCAGTTCATAAGGCCACGCCGGCGAATGCCTCGCGGCCGACACCCGAACCGAACCGTATTCGCATACCCGGCCCAGATCGTTACGTTCCAGATCGACGATCATGGCCAATTCGGCGCGATCCTTCGCGCTGACGGCCAGTTCCATCTGGTAAGCCGCATCGGTTTGCGGGTCGTCCGAGCGTGGCCTGGTTCCCTTGATCGGCCGGGTCAGCACCTCTCGCCCGCGCAGGTGCAGGAACAATTCCGGCGACGCGCTCAGAATGGCCGAGCCCGACCCGCGATCCAGCCCGAGAAAGGCCGCATACGCCCCCGGATTGGTCCGCCGCAGTCGAAGATAAGTACTCATCGGCGGCTCTTGGACGCGATAGCTTTCCCGCCGGGCGAGGTTGACCTGGAAAATGTCCCCGGCGGCTATGTATTCCAGGCCTCGCTCAATCATTTGTAAATATTTATATTTAGACATGTTATGTATCGGGGAATCTGGGAATGGAGCAGGATGCGCCTCCCGCTCATTCGCCTGAGCGAGAAGTTTTCGCCAAGCGGAGAAACGGTCCTCGATCGGAGGTCGTTTATATCCATACGCCGACAGGTCGGCGGCTACCAAAGTCCATTGTTGCGTCAGGGAGTCGAAGACGGCGGCGGTATCATAGAGGGCGAATAGTGCAATCGGCAGGCCGACGTCCGCCCGCGTCGTCGCGGGCAGTTTTTCTATGAACCGTCCGGCCTCGTAGGCGTAATACCCGACCCAGCCTGGGCATAACCCAAAATCCGAAGTTACCTCCCGGCTATCGATATCCATACCCGTTTGCTGGAGTTTCTGACGCATAGTCTCGAACGGATCCACCCTCTTTCCATCCCAGTAGGCCACCTCCACCGGGTCGCACACAGCGAAGGTATAGCGTCCCCTACCGGGACCAGTATCGGCGCTGTCCAATATCATCGGGTGTTCGCGTCCAGCGATAGTGGATATAACCGCCTCGACCGACAGGGCAGGAAGAACGGGTTGGGTATGAATCGTCGGGGGTTTGGGCATACGGGGGCTTTCCTTGTCACCTCTGTCGCTCGGCACCGAGCATGGAGGCCAGATTCCTTTAGCAGGATAAACGAAATCCCCCGAGACGTATATGGAAAGTGCACCGGTAGAAAGATGGGAGGGACGCCTTCCGGGAGACGAATATCCGGCATTTTTTGTTGACATAAGCAAGCCCGGCAGGTAAGTTGTTACGATACGGGACTTGCCGCGAAGTAGTAACATGTGTCAAGGACATCGTACGTTCGCGACGCGGTTCGGACGGGGTTACTGAGATCACCTTTGAAAAGGGATTTCCTCATGAACAGGCAACATAATACTGTTGGATGGTGTGGACTGATTGTCTTGGTATTGGCGGGCATAACCTTTGGTGAGGCCACCACTCAGCCGGCGGCCCTGGTACCTGCCGCCGAACAGCCGTCCTTGACCGAATCGCCCTCGGCCGGTGCGTCTCAGGCGGGTCAGGTTACCGGTGACAACGTCTATATCCGCAGTGGTTCGAACCAGAATTACTATCCGGTCATGAAGCTTGGTCGAGGTGCGTCAGTAACCGTGGTCGGCGAGGAATTCGGGTGGTTAAAAATTCTGCCGCCGTCCGGCACTTTCAGCTTGGTAGATAAAAACTACATTGATCGTATCGATGACCAGACCGGGGCACTGAATGGGACAACCTGGATTTACGCAGGCAGCTCCATGAGCGAGCGCAACTATGCCAAGCAGGTTCGGGTGGGCAAGGGCGACCGCGTGACAATCATGGGCGAAAGCGCGGACGGTAATTTCTTCAAGATCGCACCGCCGCCCGGCGCGCACCTGTGGATCAGCGGCGACTTTGTCAGCCGCGACGGGAAACCTGTAGAGCGGACGACCACTCGAACCCCGGTGATGGAAACGGTCAAGCCAGGCGAGTTGCGGTTGACGGACCAGCAAGCCAATGCGGCATTGGCCTCACCCACTCCGACAGTACCTGTTGCGGCCCAGCCAACCATGGCCCCCCGGGAGCCGGCCCCGAAAATCGTTCCGGAATACCAACGGTTAAAAGATGCTATCGAAGCCGAAATTGCCACCGAGTTCGCCAAGCCGATGGCAGAGCGCAATTTCAACGGGGCGATAGTAAAGTTGACCCCCCTAGCCGAACAGGGCGATGACAACATCATGCAGCTTTACGCCCAGAATAGAATCAAGCAGTTACAGGGGCATATGGAATTGGCGGCAGCGATTACCTCGCTTCGTGATCTGCGAACCACTGCAATCGACGAGGCCGACCGGATTGCCCGGGAGCGGGAACGTATAAGGGTCGCCGAGGCGACGCGTCCCAACGACATTGCCGTTCGGGGGATGATCAAGGTCAGCGGTATCTATACTGGCAGCGATACACTGCCAAAACGCTGGCGAATCGTAGATCCGGAGACGGATCGGACGGTAGCTTACATAGAGTTGCCTCAAGGCAGCCCGATTGATCCGGTCCAATATTACGGAAATTATGTTGGGATTCGGGCCAGTTCCCGCCGGCTCATGACCGGCACGGTTCCGCCGGTACCGATTTTCACGGTAGCCGAAATCGAGGTTATGGACCCCCGCGCTCGTCAGGACGGAGCAGTGGGCGGCAGTTTGATGACGGCTTCGCCGGCGGCAAGCACAATTGATACACAGCCTTCGGCGACACCCAACCGCCCGGTGGCTACAATTGAAGACGACGACTTGGAATACACCGAACCATAAAGACTATGTCGGCGTATATCCTCGTATATTGTCTGTGATCGATTCGTGCCTTGTCCCAAAATCCTTCGGGGAGACTCGCGGTGTCTTCAAAGCTATTCATATTCAAGCGGGTGCAACGCTATTTGCTGGTCATGTTTGTCGCGGGTGGAACCCTGTTTCAAACATCGTGCAGTACACTGGCAACGGACATCGCCGTCGGAGCGTTGAGCTCGGTGACCAGCACCTATATAACCTACTCGGTCTACGAATGGCTCGGCCTCGGTGAGGGCATGTTGGGACTGGGTGGGTTGTAGACTCGAAGCAGCGGTGATTGAAATACCCAAAGTCACGAATATCCGCCTGCCATAATGGCAGAGCACATCAATTCGTCTCTTAAAAACCCCTATTGTCACGTCTGTAACCCACCTTTTCTGTTGGTATAGTATTTGCTCATGGAAGGATAGGGTCGCATGGTGCGACCGGAACGGGAGGTTTTTCCATGCGCCAAGATCAATTAACTGTCAAAGCGGGGGAGGCCTTGCAGGCGGCCCAGGAGAAGGCCTCCTCGGCGGGGCATGCCCAGCTTGAACCGCTGCACCTGCTGGTCAGTCTGCTCGATGAGGGCGGCGAGGGCGGGAACATCGTGCCGGCCATCCTGGAGAAGATTGGCGCGCGGGCGGACCGTGTCCGGCAGATCGCCGAGACCGAACTGGCCAGGAACCCGCGAGTCAGCGGGGGACAGCTCGCGCTTTCCAGCGAGATGCAGCAGGTCATGCAACAAGCCCAGGTCGAGGCAGACCAGCTCAAGGATAAATACGTTTCCACGGAGCATCTGTTCCTGGCTTTGACCGAGGTCCGCTCGTCGGCCAAGGAAGTGCTTTCGCTGGCTGGCGTCACCCGCGACGGCATTCTCAAGGCGATGAAAGAGATTCGCGGAAATCAACGGGTGGACACCCAGAACCCCGAGGACACCTATCAGGCCCTGCAGCGCTACGGGCGGGACTTGGTCGAGTTGGCCCGCAAGGGCAAGATCGACCCGGTGATCGGACGCGACGAGGAAATCCGCCGGATCATGCAGGTGCTTACCCGGCGTACGAAAAACAATCCCGTGCTGATCGGCGAGCCGGGGGTGGGCAAGACGGCCATCGTCGAGGGGCTGGCCTTGCGGATCGTGAACAGCGACGTGCCCGCCGTGCTCAAGAACAAGCGGGTTATCGCCCTGGATCTGGGGGCCTTGATCGCCGGGGCCAAGTACCGTGGCGAATTCGAGGACCGGCTCAAGGCCGTCGTCCGCGAGGTGGTGGAGAGCGAGGGGCAGGTCATTCTATTCATCGACGAGATGCACACGATTGTCGGGGCCGGGCGGGCCGAGGGGGCGATCGACGCGGGCAATCTGTTGAAGCCGGCCCTGGCTCGCGGAGAGTTGCGCTGCATCGGGGCGACCACGCTGGAGGAATACCGCCAGCACATCGAGAAAGACGCCGCCCTGGAGCGTCGGTTCCAGCCGATCTACGTCAGCGAGCCGACAGTGGAGGACACCATCGCCATCCTGCGCGGCTTGAAACCCCGCTACGACGTCCATCACGGCGTGCGCATTCAGGATTCGGCCCTGGTGGCGGCGGCCACCCTGTCGCATCGCTACATTTCGGATCGGTTCCTACCGGACAAGGCCATCGACCTGATCGACGAGGCCGCCTCCCGGTTGCGCATCGAAAACGACTCGATGCCCTCGGAGCTTGACGAGATTCGTCGGCGGCTGGTGCAACTGGAAATCGAGCGGGAGGCCTTGCGGAAGGAGAAGGACGAGGGTTCGCGCCGACAACTGGAGCAGGTGGAAAAACAGATCGCCAACCTGAGCGAGGAGAACGGCGCGTTGACCGCCCGCTGGGAAAAAGAGGTCGGCATGTTGGCCGGCATCAAATCCCTCAAGGAACAGATCGAGGCCAAGCAGAACGAGCTGGCCGACGCCCAGCGCCGCGGCGAACTGGAGCGAGCGGCCCGGATTCAGTACGGCGAATTGCGCGAACTGACTCAGCAGTTGAATACCCGGGAGGAGGAGTTGGTAAGTCTGCAGAACGACGGTCGGGCCCTGGTACACGAAGAAGTAAGCGTCGAGGAAATCGCCGAGGTCGTCAGCAAGTGGACCGGCGTACCGATCTCGCGGATGCTCGAGGGAGAGAAGGAAAAGCTGTTGCACATGGAGGACCGGTTGGGACAGCGGGTGGTCGGGCAGGAGGAGGCGATCCGGGCGGTCAGCGACGCCGTACGCCGCAGCCGCTCCGGTCTGGGCGATCCGAACCGCCCGATCGGGTCATTCCTGTTCCTCGGGCCGACCGGGGTGGGCAAGACCGAATTGTGCAAGGCCCTGGCCGCGTTTCTCTTTGACGACGAGGCCGCCTTCGTGCGTATCGACATGAGCGAGTTCATGGAACAGCACTCGGTGGCTCGGCTGATCGGAGCCCCGCCGGGATACGTGGGTTACGAGGAAGGCGGCCGCCTTACCGAAGCGGTCCACCGCCGGCCTTACAGCGTGATCCTGTTCGACGAGATCGAGAAGGCCCATCGCGACGTGTTCAACGTGCTGCTGCAGGTTCTGGATGACGGCCGGTTGACCGATGGACACGGGCGGACGGTTGATTTTCGGAACACGTTGATCGTGATGACCAGCAATATCGCCGGCCCGCTGATCCAGCAGATGGCCAGCGAAAATGCGATCGACGTGGAGATCGAATCGCGGGTGCGCGAGGAGCTGAAGCACCATTTCCGGCCGGAGTTCATCAATAGGATCGACGAAACGATCATCTTCCATCGGCTCGGTGAGGAGCATCTGGCCCGAATCGTGGATATCCAGGTGGAGTATTTACGCAAGCGGTTGGCGGACCGGCATATTGGCCTGCATCTGACCGAGGCCGCGACTCGGCAACTGGCCAAGGATGGTTACGATCCACTGTACGGCGCCCGGCCGCTGAAACGCTTGATCCAGCGCGAAATCGAGAACCCGCTGGCCCGCCGTCTGTTGGCCGGCGAATACACCGACGGCGACGCGATCCAAGTGGACGCTAATGGCGAGATGTTCGTATTCGAGAAGACGAGTGGAGTGCAATAGCACGCCCGACGACTTCTTGCCATACGCATCCGTTAAGTGGAAAATACGTACATCCCCTGAGCGGGGCAGGCAGCCATGATTTGGAGAATGAAACCATGAAATTAAAGGTGATTATCCACGAGGCGGAGGAAGGCGGGCTCTGGGCCGAGGTGCCGGCCATTCCCGGCTGTATGACCCAAGCTCAAACCATGAAGGAACTGATTGAAAACCTTTATGACGCGGTCGAAGGCTGCCTGAGTATCGACATGGAAGATGTGCCGATCAGCACAAGCGACACGGTTATGGAACTGGCCATCTGATACGTACGGCTTGTACGACATCGATGGTATGGACTTTTTCGATAACAACTCTTTGTCATGAATTGCCCTGACTGAGGAATCGTTTGTCATGAAAGCGATTAGCGGAAAGCGAATGGGCAAGATATTGGAGGAACGGGGCTGGATTTTGGCCCGGATCACCGGCAGTCACCATATTTTTATCAGGCAGGGAAGCAACCTGCGGATAACCGTTCCTATTCATGGTCATCAAGATCTGAAGATCGGGTTACAACGAACCATCATGAAGCTGGCCGGGATTTCGGAGAACGAGTTATGAGGCATGCAATCGCATAACACCGGAGCTTAACCGGCCTCGTTCCAGTCCAGCGCACAGTATAATCCGGTAAGGCCCTTCTTATTGCGTCGTCGGCGTTCTCCGTAGTATAGAACAATTGCCTGCCGCTATTCATGACGAATCATCCGACAAGTTCACGGCCGAAAGCTTCGGCCCGCTTGAGCAGGTTCTGGTCGGCCAGGATGCTCTCCGGCGACTGAACGTGGGCGGCGATGAAAGAAGCGTAGGATCGGCTCCGGCTGAAATGGGCCATGCGCCGGAGGGTTTCATCGACCAAGTCGGCCCCGTCTTTCTCACCGCCGCCGGCGGTGATGACCGCGGCCATTTTCTTGCCTTCCAGCAGACAACGGTATTGATCCGCGCTCTCGAACTTGAACAGGCAATAGAAACGGTCCATGACCATCTTGAGCGGCCAGGCCACCGTCCAGCAAAACACCGGTGTCGCCCAGACAACCACGTCCGCCCGCAGGGCCTGCACGAACAGCTCCTGCATATCGTCGTCCAACGGACATCCGGGCCCGTCGCTGGTACGCTGACAGGAAAAACATTCCATACACCCGGTCAGATCACGCAGATTGAACACGTGAATCACCTCAATGTCCGCACCGGCAGCCTTGGCGGAGGTCAGAACCACATCCAGAACGGTTTGAGTGTTGCCTTCGTCGCGCGGACTCCCTTGAATGGCCAGAATTTTCATATTCGCACACTCCTTAATCGCGTTTGCGCAACAAAGGTTCCTGGGTTCGAAAACGCTATACCCCGGTAATAGTAAATGGATATCTCTGAAAATAAAAGATCCCGGAAGGCCAAATGGCCACGTAGCCCGTTACATCGTCGAGTGAGTATGATCCGGAGGGGTACCGCGATAATACGCTCATCCCACTCTATTGACGGCCGATACGAAACCGCGGATATTCATGGTCATGCCCATGTTCAGGGGAATAATCCGGGGAGTCGGCTCTCTCTGGCTGGGAGCTCTCCTACTGCTTCTTCTCCTGGTGGTCATGGCCTGGGCGACGGTCTTCGAGTCGCTGCACGGCACGGAGCAGGCCCTGATCCTGTTCTATCAGGCCGGATGGTTTAAGCTGCTTCTCGCCCTGATAGGGATGAATTCTCTGGCGGCCATCGCGGGCCGTTTCCCCTTCACCGCCCGGCAAGGGGGCTTTGTCGTGACCCATACGGCCATCGTGATCGTGCTGGCCGGCGCCTGGATCACCGAGCAGGTCGGCGTGAACGGGCAGGTGGATTTAGCCGAGGGCCAGACCATCGGCCAACTTACCGAGCAGGATCAACCCGTACTCCAAATCGCATCGCCGGACAGCTCCTACCCGCTGGAAATCAAGCTGTCGCGGCGCCTTTTTAACGGGTTGCGCCCGCTGGAAAATCCTCCGATCCCCGGCCCTTCCGACGATTCGATGCAAATCGCCGTGGAGCGTTATCTGCCGGATTCGGTCCAGGTTTCCGACGTGCGGGATGACAGCCCCGTGGAAAATCTCGCGGTTCAGGTCAGCTTTTCTCCCGACGGCGTGGATGATCCTCAATGGGTATTCGCCAATCCGTCCTCGACCAGGCCGGTCCGGTTTCGGGTCATCTCCGATCCCGAACAGTGGGAGCGCGTCCTGGCCGAAGCGACAACCGGACGAGCCGCGGAGGCCATGAAACTTAAGATCGAATACGAGGGTCAAACGTACGAGTACGCTTTGGCCGATTGTCTCGAACGGGAAACGACCATCGAGGGAACCGAACTGACCTTTCGGGTGCTGCGTTACCTGCCCCACGCTTTCGTGCGTAATCGCCAACTGGAAAACGCCCCCGATCATCGGGACAACCCGGCCGTCGAGGTGGAATTCACCGTCCCGCAAGGCACCTGGCAGCGCACGGCCTTTGCCCGCTTCCCGGAGCTCGGGGCCATGCACGGAACGCCGGACCAGCCCGGCCCCAGGCTCACCTTTATAGCCCCGGCCCTCGGAGATAACCCCGTTCCCATCGAAATCCTGCAAGGGCCGCAAAACCAGTGGCGGGTCCATTTCCGCACCGGCGACGGACAAACCGCCGCCCATGAGCTGAACATCGGCCAGGCAGTGGATACGCCCTGGTCCCATCATCGCTTTGCCATTTTGAAATACTACGATCACGCGCGCATCCATCGTTCCGTCGAGCCGGTCGAGCCGGTGCGCCAGCGTCGTCAGCCGGCCGTGCAGGTCCGCTTGACCGCCGATGGGCAGAGCCGACTCGTATGGGTCCAGAAACATGTTCCGGAATCGGTATCCCTCCAGGACACGATCTATACGATAAGCTTCGCGCATCGGCGAATCCCGCTTGGTTTCGCGGTTCGCCTTGACGAATTTCGCATCGAGACTTACCCCGGCTCGTCGCGACCACGCTCGTATATCAGCCGGATCACTATCAACGATCCCGCCGTTGGCCGGGCGGTGGAGCGAACCGTAAGCATGAACCACCCGGTGACCCACGGCGGCTTTACCTTCTATCAGTCGAGCTATCACCAGCGCGGCGATCGAATGGCCAGCGTCTTGAGCGTAGCCCGCGACCCCGGCAAACCCGTGGTCTTCGCGGGATACGGGCTTATGCTGCTCGGCATGTTCTGGGTTATCGTCAGCCGTATGCGTAAAACACGGGCTAAGGCCCTGGCGGACCCACTCGCGACGACCTCGATGGAGGGCAACCAACCGTGAACGCCCTGATCGGCATTTTTGTTGCCTTGTTGGCCGGCGATGTCGAGGTGGTCAGCCGACTACCGGATCGACTCGATCTGGAGACGATCCGGGCCATCCCGGTTCAATATGACGGAAGGTATATGCCGCTGGATACCTTGGCCCGCGACGTGGTGGAAACCGTAACCGGCCGTGTCTTTTTCGAGAAACGCGACCCTATGCTCTGGCTGCTGGCCTGGACTTTCGATCCGCAAGGCGGACGGACGCAACGGCTGATTCATCTGCCTAACGCCGAGTTGCGGGCGGAACTGCAATTATCGCCTTCGCAAACGGTCTTTTCCTACGACGAACTGCTCAGCCATGCGCCCCTGCTGGACCTGTTGGAGCGGCTCGACGGGCAAGGCCGTGGCAAGCCCACCCCGCTCGAAAGCAAGGTCGATCAGATTCATAAACAACTGGTTACGCTCCAACAGGTGTTTGCCGGCCGACTGATTCGCCCTATCCCCCATGCGGACGATCCCAACGGCACTTGGGAAGCCATTGGGATGACGCTTCCCGATGCGTCCGAACGGACCCGGGCAGCCCAGGAACTCTGGTCAACCATAGGGGAGGCGTTTCGGGCGGGTGACGCGGGGGCTTTTATATCCATTTCTGAACAGTTGCGGGATACCCTAGACGGCTTGCCCGCCGCTTATCGACCTGACGCCCGGCGGATCGCGACCGAGTTGCGCTACAACCGATTGCGACCTTACAGGAAGGCCTGGATCATCATGGGGAGCGGGGCCGCTTTCGCCGCCCTGGCTCTGTGGGTCCGTCGGCGCTGGTTTGACGTACTGGCCGCCGCGGGGTTGTTCGCGGGTTTTGTCGTGCTCACTTACGGTTTGGCCTTGCGCTGGCAGATCGCCGGGCGGATTCCGGCCGCCAACATGTTTGAATCGCTGCTGTTTCTCAGTTGGGGGACAGGTGCATTCGCCATCGTGGCCATACTGATCTTCCGCCAGCGCCTTATTCCGCTAACCGCATCCGTTATGGGGGCGCTGGCCCTGATGCTGGCCGATTGCCTGCCGCTTGATGGACACATTCGCCCCATCGTGCCTGTCCTGATGGACACGATCTGGATGTCCATTCACGTGCCGATCATCATGGTTTCTTATTCGGTCTTGGCCCTGGCCATGTTGATCGCGCATATCCAACTGGTGGTCATGGCCGTTATTCCGCGTCGGCGCACATGGATCGCGGCCATCGACGGCATGCATTATGCGTATGTTCTGATCGGCTCATTTCTTCTGCTGGCCGGCATCATTACCGGCAGCATCTGGGGGGCGTCGTCCTGGGGGCGGTATTGGGGATGGGACCCCAAGGAGGTCTGGTCGCTGATCGCCGTTCTGGCGTACCTGGCCATTCTGCATATTCGCGCGGACCGTGAAACAACACCTGTCGCCGTGTATGCGCTTGGTCTTGTCCTGGGGATTGGCGCGGGGGCGGTTATCGTCATCAGGTTCGCCCCGCTGAATACCATGGAGTTGGCCGGGCTACTCGCCGCCGTCGTGGCCGTCGCCTTCTTCGTCACCGCCCGAAACCCCTGCGCCGCCGCCCTCAAGAGTGTGATGGCTTTCTGGCTGTTGATTATGACCTACGTCGGCGTCAATTACGTCCTGGGTATCGGCCTGCACAGTTACGGGTTCGGCACCGGGGCGGTCGCCCGATACATGTTCACCATCGGCGGGATCGATCTGGCCTTCGCCGTCGGCTGCTATCTGCTCTATTCGATTAGATCTGAACACGAGGTCTCGATCGCCTGTTCCAGTACATAACCATTCAAGCCCGGAGAAAACGTTGGTCGCTCCCGTTTGCGATTGATCCAGCGGTCTATCATCGCCTTCCCGACAAGTTTGGATATAATCAGCAAGTAGTCTATCCTATGGTTCAGTAGCGGATGAACGTTTAGGGTAACCGATGCATCGACCGATGGCGCAAGCGTATATTAGAAACCGTTTCTTCTTGAATCGCTTGACTATGGCACAACCCTTATAAGGTGTTATATGAACATGCCCCCTATCTCACGTTTCGTCTTGTGTCTGATAGCCAGTGTTCCCGCTTGCTTTGCGGCGAGCCAATCCATGGTGATCGATGCCGGGCGACATGACCGCAGCGCAACACCGGCGTTTGTAGATTTGAGCCTACCTGTCGGCCAGAGTGCACAACATTATAGCTTTTTCACGGAGGGTCGGCTGATGCCGGCCCAAGTCGAGCCGCTCGATGACGGGCGTTCGCGTCTCTGGTGGCTCGTCTCCGACCTCCAGGCGGGCCAGAGTCTGCAGGGGGAAATCCGCATGCAGGAAACTGCCTCGCCGGAGCAGGCTGACATGTTCGCCTGGAAAGACAGCTCCACGGGGCCAGAGAAATCCAGAGACTTACTTCTCGGTGACCGACCGATCCTGCGTTATATTCATACCCCCTTCGATCCGCAGGATATCGAAAACACCAAAAAACCTTATCACCATGTCTTCGATCCGACCGGTCAGCGGTTGATTACCAAGGGACCGGGAGGCATCTTTCCCCACCATAGGGGCATTTATTTCGGCTACAACAAATGCCGGGTCGGCGACGAGGTATACGACACCTGGCACGCGATCAAGGGCGAGCATCAGAACCATATAGCTATCATTCACGAATTCGCCGGGCCGGTTTTCGGGGGGCACGTGGTGCGTATCCATTGGAACGACCGCGAAGGCAAGCCCTTTATCGAAGAAACCCGGCGAGTACTAGCCTTCCGACAACCGGCCGGGCAGGTATTGATGGAATTTAGTTCCACTTTGCAGGCCGTTGATAAGCCAGTGTTCCTGAGTGGTGATCGTCAGCATTCCGGCGTCCAGTTCCGGGCCGCCCAGGCCGTGGCGGAAAATAAAACGGCCACCCGCTACCTGCGCCCCGAGCGATGGGCCTCCTTGCCGGCCGACAAGGAACACAACGCCCCCGATTTCATCGATCTCCCATGGAACGCCCTGCAATATCCTCTGGATGGGCAGACATACACCGTGGCCTACCTGTCCGACCCGGCCAATCCGGAACCCGCAGAATTCAGCGAACGGCTGTACGGGCGATTCGGGGAATATTTCCCCTGGCAACTTGACCGCGATCATCCGCTTTCGGTTCGCTACCGCTGGTGGATCACCGCGGATTCCGTTAACCGTGAACAGGTCGAACGGTTGTATCAGGATCTTGCCGACCCGCCGTCGATCCTGCTTAAGTAGTCGTCCCTGAAAAAGCCGCTTGCTGATTTTTCAGGGACGACGAAGTACGTTTTCATCGGCTGGCATCCCGGCGGGCTTGCCGGCGTCGGCCGGCGCTGGAAACGTGGGCCGCGATTTTCCGCGATCCCGATCGGGTGATCCGGTTTGCCTTGCTGGTGGGCAAGGCTCGATCCGACGAGGCCTTGCGTCTGAGGTTTTTCTTCTTCTGTTTCAGGTCCGGGACCAAGCTGGTGCCCTTGCGGCCTTGGCGGGCGGTCTTCTTCTTGGCTATGCTCGTGACCTTCTCGGCGGGGACTGATTTTGGGGGAGCTTCCGAATCCGCTTTGACGGGAACGGTCTTTGGCTTTGCACTCGTTTTTCGCTTTGCTCTCTTGGGACGAGAGGCAGCCTTGTGCGTTTCTTCGGGCTTACCAAGAACGGCGAGTCTGGTCTGGAATTGATCGAGAACCTGGCTGAACAATTCCGCCTTGCGTACGGTTCGCTCGTTCCCCTGGGCCGGCCGACGCCCGCTGGCCGCGCGTTTACCTCTGGCCTCCAGACGCTGCCGCCGGGCAAGATCGCGATATTTATCTCGCAGCTTGCGCACGCGGGCGATGTTGGCCCGCAGTTGGGTTACGGTAAGCCCCATTGCTGATCGGAGCCAACTCAGACGGAACAGTTTCAGCTCCGCCGCGGTACACAGTTGCTTGGCTTCCTGTAGGTTAATCTTGGCCATGACAACCTCCTCTTGATACCACCCAATCAGCCGGACACACCCCGGACACTGCTAAACGGGCGTTCTAAGAGAAGTCTAACCATCTAATGTCCCACAGTCACGCCTATCGGCGGACAGGGAAACACATGGGAAAGCCAAATCTGTTGCAGACTTAAAAATACCCAAGCTCGCATCCGCGCAACATCAATCAAGCTTTGGCACAAACCCCCGGTTGCGGAACAGGTACAGGCCCTCCTTGCCGGGGGCAACTATATCCAGCCACCCGTTGCCATCCACGTCGGCAACCCAAAAGTATATGCCCGCGCCGCTGCTCTGGCCGGCTGGTCCATATTCGAGGGTATACCGATCGAATTTCCCACCGTTGATCTTGAAATAACAGAGGAACAGCGGATCGGTCGAGCCCGGATCGTTTCCGTTATGGGCCCGGTAGCGCTTACCGGTAATTAATTCTAGTTTTCCGTCCCGATCGAGGTCCGCCATAAACATGTCATGATACTGCGAATGGTCCATATCGATTACATGCTTGATCCATTCTCGCTTCGATCCAGCGAGTTTCTGCTCATACCATACGAGACCATATCCGTGAGCGGAGCCCACAATCAGGTCGGCCAGCCCGTCCTCGTTAACATCGTGAACAATAATCGGAACACTGGCTGACCCCAGCTCGAACTCCTGATGCCAGATCCATTCCTGCTCGAAGGGTTTTTCCGGAGCCTCCAGCCAGCCACCCGCGGCCACGAAATCGCCGCGGCCGTCACCGTTGATATCCCCGAACCCCAGGCCATGACCAATCCCACCCTGCTTCAGCACATGCTTCTTGAATTGGCCGGTCCCCTTGCCCGCAGCGTCACGGATCAACTGGTAGACCACGATGTTTCCCCCGGCGTTGGGTATGGCTTCCACGTGCCCATCGCCGTTTACGTCCCAGAAACGTGTAATTTCGATATTGCCGCATTCGTCCACGTCGTGAGTCGTCCAGGGTTCATGGCGACCCTGTGGATTCTCTCGCCAGCGCACGGTCTTTCCGAACCAGCCACCGGTCATGATATCCATATAACCGTTTCCGTTAACATCCATCGGGTAGTTGCTGAAATCGTCGTGATACTCATGAATCTCCGGTAGTTCACAGATTTTGTGAGCTTTGTCGAAGTCCGGCCCCTCGTACCAATACTCCCCCGAGATGATATCGACCACCCCGTTGTTATCGACATCGAAGGCCGATGCCGCCTCGAAAGCATTGGAGCTGATCTTCTGCCGGTCGAACATCAGAAATGCGGTAGGCGGGGTCGCCCAGGCTACGATCGCTTGATCATCCCGCCCTGACTCAGTCCGTGGTGCCGCTTGCACACGCGGCGTCTCCCCCTCACTCAAGACTCGCAGAATCGCCTGGCGCAAGCCGGGAACGTCCGCATGTTCCACCTGTTCCAAGGCCGGCAATATGCGCGGGTGCTTATGCTCGACCAATACGGGAACCAGGGCAAGTTGAAGAGCTTCATCCAGATGCGGATATTGTTCCACCAACACGCGCGGTGGACCAGCCCCCCGCATCCTGCGCAGTGCATCAATACCTAGCAGCCGGGTTTGCGCATCGGCGTCCTTAATTACCTCCAACACCGGACCAACGCAGCTTGCATCCCCAAGAGTTCCCAACCCGGTCAGGGCGGCATCTCTCTGTGCTCCTTGGCCTTGTTTTAGGATGTCGAGGTAAACGGCTCGTACGATCTGCCAGTTTCCGCCCCGGTCCGCCATTGCCTGGGCCAAGCTTACCAAGGCCTCGACGGCGGCAGGCCGTACGGCCTCGTCGGCCTGGCTAATTACCTTATACATGACCGGCAAATAAGCCGGATCCCCGGTCAACGCAAGTCGCGATAACTCGGCCTTGGCCAAGGCCTGAACTTGAGCATCGGAACTGTTAAGATTCTTACTCATCTTCTCCAGGGACGCCCCGTACGTAAGAACGGCTCCCAGTAGAACCGTACCTAAAACCATAAACGCATGGCTTGATCTACGAATCATGTCCTTCTCCCTTGTGTCTAGTTATGGAACACTATCATGCCGATGGTAATCGGCCGCTTCGTCGTTACAGAATATTTTCTCGGTAATCCGATGGCAACCCCATGGGTTGCCGATGGCCATATCACCCACAGTTATCTTATACCCCGCATCTGTCCCTTGGTTTGCACAAAGCCGGTGGGTTAACAATACACATCCCGCCATGTAGCGGCGGTCTTGTTCGCCCGGTTCCCCACTTCATCCCGGATTATACAGCCCTTGGCCGGTGAACCCAAACTTAATTGCTCCCCCCTATTTCGTCGCTTGCCTTGCGTGGCTATGATACCCGCCGTTTCAGAAATCAAGGAACTTAACCACCGGGAGTAATGGCAAACGATGGGCCCGATTCTGATTTACCTTTTTCCGGCCATAATAGACCTGGTCCTATTCGTGGTGTTCTTCATGACCACGGTTCGGGCCGCCCAGCAAGGGGCATCGGCCTCCGGCGTAGCCAATCTGTTGACCGTCTGGGCTATTGTTTACATGCTATCCTCCCTCGTGGCCGGTCGAGCCGTCACCAGAAAAAATGCCGCCAATCTCCTGATAACCTCCTGCCTAGCAACCGCGCTGGTTGCCATCGCTTTCGTAGGATGCCAAAGCCTGAAAACGATGTATGTCCTGATGGCCGCTCAAGGCGTGGCCATGGCCTTATTCTTTACACCATTTCAAGTGTTCATGCGGGTGGTCGGCGAAAGCAAACGGCGACCGATTACGGTGTCCGTGGGCTTGTATACGTTTTCCTGGAGCATAGGCGCCGCCCTGGGCCCGCTGGTTTCCGGATTGGTCTGGCAAAGCTGGGGTTGGCGGGTCTGCCATACCCATAACGCTCTTATCGCCCTGGGGGTAGCAGTGGGGATTTATCGGCTCAAGCATCATGCCCAGCCCGCGCCCCTTCCGAACGACCATCTCGAAGCCGCCCCGTTGGATTTCAACGGCCTGGACCGCTATCGAAGAATGCCCGACCTGGCCTGGATGGGCTGGTTGTTCAGTGGTATCGGTTGTATCGCGATATCCCTGATTCGCGGCGTATTTCCATCAAGTGGGGCCGCCTTTGATCTCCCCAAGTACGAGCAGGGTATGATTCTATTCATTCTCAGTGCGGTTCAGGCCGTTGTGGGCCTGGCCTTGGCTCGCGGACGCTGGTGGATGTATCGCCCGCTGTCCATACTGGTTTTCGGATTGTTCGGACTGGCCGGCCTGATCCTCTTTTCGCTGGCTCAGGCTACTATAACTTTTAGTATTGCCGCCGCCTGTTTTGGGGTCTGGTCGGGATCGTTTTTCTTCTACCTTGTATTTCACTCGCTCGTGCATCCCGAGCGAAGCTCCCGCTACGTCTCCATCAATGAGGCGATGGTCGGCCTGACCTCGATCGTCGGCCCGCTGCTGGGCGGACTGATCGGTGACTATTTCACGCTGGACTTCGCCTACCGCGTGATGGCCGTTGTGGTCTTGCCGGCGTTGTTTCTGCACGCGGGCCTGCATCTACGCATCAGGGGGAAAACACGCGAAACCCTCGGCTGATTGCGACGGGCAATAAAAGGACGTAATGACGTGAAAACAAAGCCGTTTCCCAAAGGATTACGGATCGCCTACGAGTGACGTATTACTCTTCAAGCAATGCCCGATTGGTCACGACACCTTATAGACATGGCGGAATACGGCACACCATGCCAGACGACGAGGCCGACGAAGATCGTCAGCCTTGCCACGCTGGCAGTTGGAGAAATTCCTCGACGTTCTTCGCGTCGATCCGGGGAACAATAAAACTTTGCCCGTCCCAGGCCCCCTGTCCGTCGAGCACGCCGACAAATCCGTGTTCCCGCAACGGCGGCACCAGTTGCTCGACAGTCACGGGATATCGTGGCCGCATCGGCAGGGTGAAGAACCCGCTGTCCCGCAGGCCGGCCGCTTCCAGATCACGCCGGCAGGGCACAATCTCGGACAGGACATAATCCATCGGATCGCCGCTGAAGGCGTTGTGGCTGAGGGTATGCGTGCCAAATTCGGCATGACGAAACCCGCGATATACGTCGGGGGCGGCGAAACGGGCCCGCAGATGGCTTAGCTCTTCCGCGTCCGGCGGGCCGAGCAAGGTCCGCGCCTCCTCATCGGTCAGGATGACGTTGCAGGCACCCTTGAGCCTCCGGCGGCGTTCGTCCTTTTCATAGGCGTAGACACGATCGACATAGGCGGCCTGTTCGGGATCGAGTCGCGGCTCGGCAAGCTTTCGCCCGGGCAAGGCCAGCAGAATCTGCAGGCGATGGGCCACCGGCCAGATCGGCTCGGCGCGCCACGGGCCGGTAATCAGCCCGGTATGCGTGGGAATCCCCCGCTCCTCGCACCAGGGCAGCACGTTGGCGGCCCAGTCGGCGGTCCCATCGTCGCCGGTAATGTACAGCGTGTCGCTCTCGACCGGTTCATGCAGACGCGACAAGGCTCCGAACGCCCAACCGGCCTCGCTGGCCCGGTCCAACTGATGAATAAAGCGGGCCAAGGGAACAGGGAAACTTCCCGTTACCGCTGGATGCGCTTCGCTGCCCACGGAGTGATACATCAATATGATCTTTTGGTAACTCATGCTTGTTTCTTAGGCGTGTCGATATTGTCAGCTATTCGTCTCAACCTTCCGTATATTCCGAACCCAGCAAAAGCTCTAAACGCGGCTTTTTCATCAGTCCTTGGCCAAAGCCAAATACTGGTGGTTCCGAACGATTCCTTGCCACGCCCTGCCCAATGGCTCGGTCACAATAACTTAATCCGTGCCGTCTTCCATTCCGGGTGACCATAACACTCAACAAGAAGCCAACACCGTCAACATATCGGTTTTTTCCCTGTTCGCCAAAAGCCTGTTTTGAAGCTAAGGGGCTACCCTGTACGGCCGGAGCTATGCGGCAGGCCGATCACAATTCCGCTTAAATTCAATAGTTGAATCCGAAAACGAACGTCATTTTTTGCTGATAGGGCTGGTTCGTGGTTGGCAATGTTCATGATGGCGGGTATGTTATTATGCATGAAGATAGCAAGGTCGGCAGCGTGCGTGCCGACAGGGTGTGTGCTATAATCCGAATAGAACTACATGGCGGCGTAGCTCAGTTGGTTAGAGCGTGGGATTCATAATCGAAATCCAAAATTTTTTTGCCGCCTAAATAGTTGACTTCACAGGTACTTACGACGAGCAGTATTCCGCAAAAACCGCACAAATCCGTTCCAAAAGTTGTCGCGACAACCGCGATAAGCGTTACGGCAATCAGTTTATTGTAGAGCCGAGGATTTTCGAGCCCATAGCCATCGTTTAGGCTGGTTTTCGTTGGTTGTCGTCTTTTTTTGCCACGTAAGAGCATCACCCGATTCACAGCTAACTTTATCTTCGCAAAAAGTTAGCTTCGCCCGGGTTATCACCATCAAACGTCACCAGCTCGCCCGCTTATCACCCCGTGTCAACGCCGTCCTGAAAGTGGGGTAAATCGGCCGGTTTGAAAATGGGGTTTTCTTCCGGCGGATCTTCTTCCACCCCTTCAATAAATCGTTTTCTTCCTTTGCGGTTTTCTTCTTGCGGGTTT
>JAAYCU010000019.1 GCA_012729595.1 Phycisphaerales bacterium | reverse complement strand
TATCCCCAAGCCCTTGCTCGACCGGCCGCTTGATACCGGATAACATGCGCGCAAAACGCAGAGAAGTTTCGGTGTAAGGGCCTAAGACGAGTTCGTTGTCGCCGACCGCAGGTAATCCATGAATCCGCCACCTTGACGATCTTTTTCCAAGGAATGGTGATATGAGGAGATCGATAATGAATAACAAGATATCCGAAGTGGTGCGGGCCAAGTATGGTTTACTGGCGGGTAGTGGGTTGTCCGGTGCGCAAGCGGGCGTGCGCGAAGTGGCCCAAGCCTTTGGTTACACACCGGAAGAACTGGCGGCCATCCCCGCCGAAGCCAACATGGGCGTCTCTTGCGGAAATCCGACCGCCCTGGCCACCCTGAAAAACGGCGAAATAGTGGTGGATCTGGGTTGCGGTGGGGGGATGGATGTGTTTCTGGCCGCCGCCCAAGTCGGGCCGACCGGCAAGGTGATCGGCATTGATATGACCCCGGAAATGATCAACCTGGCCCGCAAAAACGCGGTGGGCTGCGGCGTCCCCCCCAACGTAGAATTTCATCTGGCCAACATCGATCAACTGCCTTTACCCGACGCCTCCGTCGATTGCGTCATCAGCAATTGCGTGATCAACCTGGCCCCGAACAAGCCGGCCGTTTTTGCCGAGGCCTTTCGCGTTCTCAAACCCGGCGGCCGACTCGCGGCCAGCGATATCGCCCTCAAGAAACCTCTGCCGGCCGGATGGGCCGACGACCTGCTGGCGTACGTCGGTTGTATCGCCGGGGCCATCCTGATCGAGGATTATCGGCGTTATCTGTTGGAGGCCGGTTTCAGTCATGTCCAGATCGTGGACAGCGGCGCGGATCTCAACGCCTATGCGAAGGTGACTACGTCCTGCTGTTGTGCCCCGCCGAAAGAAGATGGCCGTCCACCCGCGACGGCAAGCTGTTGTGGCGGCACGCAACCAAAGGCCGACCAGGCCCCTTTGCACGAGGGACTGGCCAACCTGCTCCAGGACCATGACGTGAACGAATACGCGGCCAGCGTGAAGGTGTATGCCCTCAAAGCGCCGACGAGAGATGGAAAACCTGTTTAAAAGGTAATGACTATGGAACAGCAAGTTAAAGGACTGAACGTTTTCGAGAGATATCTGACGATCTGGGTGGCGTTGTGCATCGTCGGTGGCATCGTCCTGGGCAAGATTGCCCCGGGCGTGGCCGAAGCCCTCGACGGAATGGCAATTTACGTCGACGGGGCCCCGGTCGTGTCCATCCCCATCGCCATCGCTCTGTTCTTCATGATGTACCCGATCATGGTGAAGATCGATTTCGCCGAGGTCATCAAGGCCGGCAAGAGCCCCAGGCCCGTGTTGCTGACGCTCATCGTGAACTGGGGTATCAAGCCTTTCACCATGTTCGCAATCGCCACCTTCTTTCTCGGCTACGTGTTCCGTGACCTGATCCCCGGCACGGAGATCGTCAAGGACGGTAGCGAGGTCGAACTCTGGCGTTCGTATACCTCCGGGGCGATCCTGCTGGGCATCGCTCCCTGTACGGCCATGGTGCTGATGTGGGGCTACCTGGCCCGAGGCAATCAGGGCCACACCCTGGTGATGGTGGCCATCAACTCGCTGACCATGCTGGTGCTTTACGGCCTGCTCGGCGGCTGGCTTCTCGGAGTGAACGAGATGCCCGTACCCTGGGAGGCCCTGCTGCTCTCCATCGGCATCTACGTGGCCTTGCCCCTGGTGGCGGGTTATTTCTCCCGCAAGTGGATCATCAAGGCCAAGGGAATATCCTGGTTCGAGGCCAAGTTCCTGCATGTGCTCACGCCAGTGTCGATTATCGCGCTCCTCGGCACTTTAGTCCTGCTCTTCAGTTTCAAAGGCGAAACCATCCTCGGCAACCCGCTGACGATTTTGTGGATCGCGATCCCCTTGTTCATTCAGACCGTGCTGATCTTCGTGCTAACTTACGCCTTAGCCAAACTGCTCAAATTCAGTTATGAGGATGCCGCTCCCACGGCCATGATCGGAGCGTCCAATCATTTCGAGGTCTCCATCGCCACGGCCACCATGCTCTACGGCTTGTCCAGCGGGGCAGCCCTGGCCACCGTGGTTGGTGTGCTCATAGAGGTTCCGGTAATGCTTATGCTGGTCCGAATATGCCTCAAAACACGGCTCGGTTTCTGCAATGCATGGGGTGTTTCCCCACGGTAAAAACCTGTTAAGTCGACGGTTGCATTCAGCCGACCGGTAGGATATATTAATACTGGGGTAGGCATACATACCGTTTTGCTTCTACGGAGGAACAGCTATGGGCGAGCAATTTGCGGGAAAGTCGATCCTCGTGGTCGACGACGATACGGATATACTTACGGCTATTGAGCTGGTAATGAAAGACTCCGGGGCGGAGGTTTTGACCGCTACCGATGGAAATACCGCGGTTCGACTGGCCGAAGAGCAGCAACCGGACTTACTTATTCTTGACGCGATGTTGCCACAGCGGAGCGGGTTTCTGGTGCTTGAGAAACTCAAGGCCAAAAAGCCCAAGGGTAGCAAACCGCACGTGATTATGATTACCGCGAACACGGGTAAACGGCACCAGGCTTGGGCAACTAGTCTCGGCGCGGCTGCGTATATCAACAAGCCCTTTGCCATGGAGAAACTCGTGGCTGCCGTCGAGAAGGTACTCGCCAACGATTGAAACATACTGTATTGTGGAGCCTGTTCGGCTTGCTCGTCGGGTTAACTACCCGCCCAGCAAGCCGAACTCTTTTATCTTTGTCTTGTTTGATTTCGACACTTGTCCAGCACCCAGGATTAGCATTTGGGGGACAGTGGTTTCGCGTATCAGAGCGAAGGTTGCTGCTGAGTTAGACAGTGCAGGGTACCCTGCCCGAGAACCAGATCGGCGGCGGCAAGTCCTATGATCCGGCGATCGGGGAACAGGTCGGCCAACGTATTAAGAGCAATCCGGTCGTTCTGGTCATTGAAGGTTGGAACCAGAACACAACGGTTGGTGATATAGAAATTCGCGTAGCTGGCGGGCAAACGTTGTCCTTCGTAGCTGATCGGTCGGGGCATGGGTAATGTTACCACGCGCAGCTCCCGCCCCTCGGCATTGCGGGCCGCTTGCAGACGGCGAAGATTTTCCTGGGAAGGGGCATGATTTTCATCCCCGGGGTCTGGCTCATGAACACAGACGACGGTCTGGGGAGCTACGAAACGGGCAATATCGTCCACATGACCGTGTGTATCATCGCCTGCGCAGCCATCGCCAAGCCAAATGGTTTGCCTGATACCCAAGTACTCTGCGAATATCTTTTCATACCCGGCACGGTCGAGGCCGGGGTTACGCCACTGAATCCGCGATAGAAGACACTCTTCGGTGGTCAAAAGCGTGCCTTGCCCGTCAGTGTCGATGGCCCCGCCTTCGAGTACGACACGACCGCCCTCGTCTGGACGCGTCGCTTCAATACCCGGTAAACCAGTGATTTCCTGTATGGCCCGGGGCACATGGGCGTCGCGCAGATAGTTGTCATATTTTGCCCAAGCCTTGAATTGCCATGCGATCCATTCAATGGCCCCGTTCGCAGTACGAACGGCCGTGGGAGCTGAATCACGTAGCCAGCCACGATCATTGGCTACCTGATGAAGGCGATAGATGTTCTGATTAACATCGTTTTTCGTGAGGTATAGACGGGCCTCGGCAGCCACGTCCTCGTCGTGGCATAGTATTTCAACACGTTCACTTAAGCCGATAGTCCTGACAATCTCCGCATAGGCCCAGCGAATAGCCTCGAGTTTGTCGGGCCAGTCCGGTTCATGGTGTGGCCAAGCAATCCAGGTCGCCTCATGCGGTTCCCACTCGGCTGGCATACGGCGCAACGGCTGTACGGAGTTATTACTACTCATACTCCCTCTTTTCTAATGAACGGGCGGTTATGGATGAATAGGCATCGATACGACGATCGCGAAGAAAAGGCCAGTTGCGTCGAACGTCTTCCATGTACGCCCGATCACAGGATGCAGTCAGTACGGCCGGTTGTTCCGCCGGGGCCTCTGCGAGTATTTGTCCAAACGGATCACAGATGAATGACTGGCCGAAAAACTCGAGCCCGTCGGTACCCGGCTCAGATTCGATCCCTATACGATTAACCGAGGCGACATACAGGCCGTTAGCCACCGCATGCCCGCGTTGCACTGTGCGCCAAGCGTCGACCTGTTGGGGTCCGAAACTAGCCTTTTCCGCCGGGTGCCAGCCGATTGCCGTCGGATAGAAGAGCACCTCCGCGCCACACAGTGCGGTAATGCGGGCGGCTTCGGGATACCACTGATCCCAACAAATTAACACCCCGATAGTCGCGTAACGAGTGCGAAAAATACGGAACCCACCAGCCGGGCCGACGGCATCCCCGGGCGTGAAATAGTATTTTTCGTAATAGAGCGGATCGTCGGGAATATGCATTTTGCGATAAACCCCGAGCAGGCTGCCGTCCGCGTCGAGCACCGCGGCGGAGTTATGGTAAACGCCGGACGCCCGCCGCTCGAAGAGAGGCACAATAAGGACAATTTCCAGCTTGCGTACGATTTCTTGTAGGGTATTCAGGGTCGGACCAGGAATTGGTTCGGCCAGATTATAGCGGTCGGCCGCCTCTGCCTTGCAGAAATAGGGTGCCTTGAACAGTTCCTGAAGGCATATAATCTGAGCCCCGCGGCCGGCGGCTTCGCGGATTCCATTGATCGCTTGCTCAATATTGGCCGCCTGGTCCTGTATGCACGCATGCTGAACCAGACCGATTTGGAAGGTGTTTTCTGTCATATCCGGATTGTATTGAACATTTGGTATCTTTCCAGCCGGCCGGATGAAAATCTAATTATGGCAATGGCAAAGCGTGTGGTGACTGATGAGAATCCGTCCGGCACGTCTTCTTCGCGAATATAGGTAATGGCGTAGTTTCCGATCGCCACCATTGAAGTTGTCGAGACCGGACCCCAAGGGAATAGCATGTAAATGGCGGCTATCACACGATAGTCATCATCAATACTCACAACTTAGAGCCGAATGCAACATCCCGTAATATCATTGGTTACAACCATTCACGCATGTCAGGTGTTTCGAGGTATACGCCTCACTGTCGAGAACGTCGCATCGTTTTCGCATAGGCCGAATAAGCGTCTCCCGACGGCCGGACGACACTCAAAGACTGAACGAACTGTACTGTGATATACCTTAGCAAAAAACACCAGGATACCCGGAAAAGCACAATGGCATTCTTGATGGTTGGCCCTCGATTTACGAGCCCTTCCCTACCGGCACAAAATGATATTGATACTCCCCAGCCAGATGGCCCAGTAAAAGACGGAAAATAAACCAATATTTTCAGGGGTTTTCTCTGGACGGGCCTTAAAAAAGTCTATATATTCAGGCAAATCGAGCCAATGGTAGGCTCGAAACTTAAACAAGGAGGTTTATATGGCTGCAAGTAAGAAGATGTCCAAATCGGCGATCGCCACCACGTTGGCGGAGAAAACTGACATCGCCAAGAAGCAGGCAGTGGCTTTTCTCGATGAGCTGGCGGCGCTGGCTTATAAGGAAGCCAAAAACAGTTTTACATTGCCAGGGCTTGGCAAGCTTGTGTTGGTGAACCGCAAAGCACGCATGGGTCGCAATCCCGCCACGGGTGAAACCATCAAGATTCCGGCCAAGAAAGTAGTCAAATTCCGCGTGGCCAAGGCCTGCAAGGATGCGATTCTCGGAAACGCGCCGAAGACAAAGAAGGCCGCTAAGAAGAAAGGCGCCAAGAAGTAAATACCTAAGTCTGTATGCCATGCGCCAGGCGAGCAGACGGCCAACAATCGTGGTCGACGGCATGATCGAAGATGATCGTGTTGTTGCACAGATCGCCGCGGGTTGCCGAGAGATCGTATGTCCCGGCACCTCGCGGCGGATTTTTGCGCCGGCCCCCAGCCGCATAGCCCGTCTTCTACCCCAACGATGGTTGCGCAATATCCCCAGTACGTATTGCCGGAAACCACACTAATAGCGAATGAGAGTCCTTTATATTCTTCGCGTTGCCCGCCGCAGACTCAAACGCCACCAGAGACTTCATTGTCCGACATATTTGGCGTATCAGAAGCAAATGGGCTATCGAAACCTTTTTTGTTACAGATGGCCGAGATGATCTCCTGAAAGCGAGCGTAATGATAGCTGTCGATGCGTTGGCGCAATACTCGGCCATCGGCCGTGTACACCAAGTCTACCCACCCTTTGCTCTTATATTCGCTGATATCTAGTTCCTGCATGTCGGAAAAGGGGATGTGCCGGCCATCAAGCGTCAACCCTGAATCGTCGAGTAGAGCCGACGTGGTCAGGGTACGAATAAATATCCAGGCAATATAGAGTGAAGCGATTCCGAGCAAGGCGGCTAGTACCTTCTGTACTCGAATATCGCTCTCGGTATATTTGGTACTGGGGACGGCAGGCTTGAGCGAGTCGGCAACCCGTCCCTCGAACACCGGCACGCACACATAAGCCGCCGGCCCGACAAACCATAGTGTACGAGGTTGTACGCTATCCGGCTCCATCAGCAAGGCTTTGACTTCCGCTTCCGCAAGACCGGGGGTGACTTTCGCGACTTGGTTTTCGAATACCAAATGGTTGTACTTCTCCGGCTGCTTGTCCAGGGGAATCGGCTCGGTGACGAGGGTATGAACAACCCCCTGCTCGTTGAATTTGACGGAGACCCGCATGGTCCGACCTACATAGTGTAACTGGCGATCCTCGATCAGGGCTGGCTCGCCTAGCAGTTCGGTCAATTCCTCCATACTAATCCCGGGGTTTAGCTTGTCCAAGGTTGTCCCGAGAACACGCGGGTTCGTTGCCAGGTTTGCCGGACGGGGCTGGGGCATGGCTTGCCGTGCCCACTGAAGATTTTTCGCGGGATATCCGTAGAAACCGTCCCAGGCGAACCAGGCGGCAAAGCCGCCAAACATGAGCAGGCTAATCAAATTCCGAATACGACGTTCACCGGTAGTGCCCGATTGAATTACCATTCGTTGCTGACCTCCCAATCAAGGATCCGAAGCCCAACTCTTCGACCATTATTACCGGCCACGGTATGATTTCATTAACCGCCCCGGAATGCAAATTAGCCAGCGAGCCAATACGTCACGGTCTTCCATGATATAAGGTGTAGCTGAAATTCGCAATGTTTCTTGTCTTAAGCTTGTATTCGCCGAGCGGAAACACAATAATGATAGAGGAGCGTGGAGCGAACTCCGAAACCGATCCAGCCGTTGCGGGAGAACTGTGATGAAGACCTTTTTCGGCGCGCATTGTGACGATTTTTTCGCCAGTTGCCGCCTGTTCCTAAAACTCGATCTCCCCTTGGAACGGGAGACCATTCTGCATTTTTTTGACCGCATCCGACGAGAAATACCAACTTTGAGACATTTTAGGCGACGGGATACGAATTGCTTGGTATTGGAGGAGCAGGATCCTGATACTCGGGACAACGAGCCTCATCGCTGGTTGCGTCTGGAATCGCAGGCCATGCGTTTCGGCTATTTGGCACCGCCATCGCCTGCGGCGTGGCAGACATATGGGAATTTCGTGCTCGAGCAGGCCCCCTTCCACCTGACCATCAACGATCTAGACCTCGACCATATTGATTTGGTTTACGGTTTTGACCTAGAGTACAACGGCAATCACGACCAACTAGTGGCGGAAACGTTTTTTGCCGACCACCCGTTGACACCGTTATTGCTCGGCGACGAGGCGGTACATACCATCGACTGTCAGCCATACTTCGGTATTGCCTTGTCTGCCGATTGCAATACTCAAGCGTATGTCGAAATCAAAGGCCGCACCAGTTCCTTCGAGGTGCGTACCGGAGAATACGAAACCCAGATACTGTCTGTTTATCTTACTCTGCGGGGGTACTGGACATCGACGGAGTCGGCGTCTTTGTCGTCCACCTTTACCCGGCTGGTGAATCTGGCTAACGAACTGGCGGCCCAGAGGGTCGTCCCTTTGGTGGTCAACCCCCTGGCCTTGGCCATTGCCAGTCGCTCCTAACCCCAGACGAGCTCGTGTTCGCAGAATCCGTTTATATGCAAATTTGGGGTATTTGCCAAACGCCTGAAACTTGGTAAACTTAGGCCCAAGCACACTGGTTACCCTGGCGGCGTAGCCAAGAGGACCAAGGCGACGGTTTGCAAAACCGTTATTCGCGGGTTCGAATCCCGCCGCCGCCTTTCATTCAATTCCATGCTTTATGTTTTGGCTATCTCCACCGTCGTGATAAGGCCAGACCGCTCAAGACCAGCACCAACGAGAGCGTGGCGGGCTCGGGGACGCATTCAGTGGTCAGGATGAAATTGTCCACCCCGACACCGTAGCCGCCGGGCTGTATAAGCTCCGCCTCGACGGACACCCACCGCGGTTGAAACTCGGCGAACAACTCTTCGTCTCGGTTGAACGGGTTCACCGTGAGCCAGGTTTTGGACACATATCCCAGTTGATCGGCTAGATCGGTGAACATATAGATCACGGGATCGGACTTGCCGTCCGGTTCTCCCAACAGGGTGGGATCACTAATCGAGTTCTTGTCTTCCTCCCACCAATCCAGCCAGAAGGTTATGCCGTAACCGGCCTCCACCTTTTCGGCCCAGATGTCCACCGTCAAATCGATAATCATTTGGTGGTAGTTTTCGTTCCAGAGCGGGTTTGGGCTGACATCCACTATCTGCCTGAGCAGAAGGTCCGACATGGGCACCAAGCACATAACAAAGCGGTTCACGGGATCCGCTTCGTAATCGTACCCAAAAGTCAGACCGCTTCCGTGTTCCCACGAATCCCACTCAGAATCGAACCCTGCGTTCACAACCCCATTGGTTGATCCATCAATCGGCTCCGCCTGGGCCGGCATGGCAAACACGACCATGGCTAACAAGGTGAGCGTAAATAATGCCCCCTCTCTTACTAATAAGCGACTCATCGTATTTTCTCCTTTATTGATTCGCTATACCATGCAGACCACATTGGCTTGATGGAAATCAAGCGTGATGATCTGCATCAGAGATTTACCCGAGAACCCCTGAACGCCGACGGTCGTTATCGAACTCTCATTCGGGGTTTCCAATAAACCAGACTCGTCAGGGCCAGGAACACCAGCGTAGCCGGCTCGGGAGTATGCGTTCCCAACACCTTATCGGAATCCTCGGCGTCAGGTCCGACCGCCTGGAAACGTGCAATCGTGTAATAATCGGCCGTCTGCAAATAGAATTCATTGAAAATGCCGGCCCATTCTTCCGGGCTTTTCGTCGTACTGCCGAGACTCAGTACTACGGTGTGTTCCTCACCGGCCGCCGGCGCTCCGTTCGGACCGCCACCCTCAAAACTTCCGTCACTGGTAATCATAAGATCATACCCCCCCGGCGCGTTCATCCAGGGCGGACTGACCGTGACGTTGTTATTCAACCGGGTGAAATACGCCCCGGTCCCACCTGGGGCGAAAACCGGCAGGGTGGCCAGCTCGTCCGGCATTTCCATGCCGACGGCGGTCAGTTTGCTGCCCATGGCTATTGGTGTGGTATTGGCGATAGTCAAGGTCAGATAATCGACCCCGGCGTTCTCGGTGAAAGATAACGTGAGCCGCCCGCTGACCCCCGTGTTTTCCGTCGAGTTGGCCGGCGTCGCCAGAAAATCAAGCTGAATAATCGGCGTGGCCGCCGCCACCGACACCGCCGCCAGCAAGCCTATTGGGGCAAACAAAAACCTCCACGCTTTCGCGCGCTTTTCCACCAATGCCATTGGTGAGCCTCCTAAAAGAGTCAAAAGGAGCCTGACAAACCACTGGCATCTTTCCCCGAGGTTCTTTCCCCTTTCAATTTTTTATGGAAACCCTCCGCGAACTCTCCCCCGTGCAGATATCTTTTGATATCTGAACTTAATGCTAGCATTCAGGAGTTTCTATGTCAATGGAAATATTGGACAAAAAGAAAATTATTCGCTCAACACGCACCCCCAATTCCCCCCGCGAGAATTCGAATTTGGCGATTGAATCAGAAGTCAAAACGTCTCACCAGACCGCCACAACCCACGTCGCACAAGGAATTTGTCAGATATTCCAATTGTGTACGATAAGGCTGAAGTAATATCCGACCTACCCGAATCAGGCCTCCATTTTGAAGCGTGGATCCAGCCAGTTAGTCGGCATATCTCCGGCGATATTGCAGCATAGGCAACCCGTAGAATTGGAGCAGGCTGGAGCACGGTTTCTGTAACCATATGCCCCCTATGGATACGCCGAGCCCCTTTTGATAGTCCACGCCATCGGGACCGGGCTAACCAGGTTGCGTCCCCGTGGCCACAGGTCAACCCGATAACAAGCGTTTTTTCTTGACAATACGAGAGATTTCGATCTTGCCGAGATGGAACGGCGTGGGAGCGATAATCATTTACACTGGGGTATTCGAAAACGGACACTTATCGGACAGACCGCCAGGAAGGATCGGTCCGTTGATTAGTTCTTCACGGGTGCAATCCAACTAGTTATCCGCGACCTTGCCCCATCATCAAGCCGACCAACT
Source organism: Phycisphaerales bacterium (assembly GCA_012729595.1). Classification (GTDB taxonomy): domain Bacteria; phylum Planctomycetota; class Phycisphaerae; order UBA1845; family PWPN01; genus JAAYCU01. Next base: position 8,573 of record JAAYCU010000019.1, on the reverse strand, counting down.
TTTGGACCGATATCTCATCCAGGCCGCAGCCGGTGTCCGGCATTGCGTTGGAGTATTGTTGAGAAATAGCAAACTCCAGCCCAATTCGGAAATTACCGACTGCGTAACCAGTCTGGTCCGCGCCGAGGCCAACGGGGCCACCGTTCCATGAGATCGTCAGTCCATAACAACACTTTTCGATTGCATATACTGTCCGTGGTGATTGCTCTATGCATGCCGTATGTTGCGGCCAGTGGGGAAAACAATTCGCCGAACACTCGTCTCGCCCCCCACAATATCATCGTCGTTAATAGTCCCCTATCCGGACCCTCGAATTCCCCCGGGATAACCACATTATCCGCGGCCCTACTTCAAGCGATAGGCGACCCCCAGGACAATGAGATCGTTTTCGCTCCAACGGTCTTCTGCGAGCCTAATCCCGTCATACAACTTACTGCCCCCCTGCTGGTTGCTGGTCTCCAGGGCGGCCACAATCGCATAGATGGACGCTTGCCCAACGGCCGTATTGTTCTCGACGTGTCCCCCTGCCCCGACGCCGGTATCATCTTATGCGGCGATGGACGTTTGAGCCTTGCCAACCTCATACTCCGTGGCGGAAATAAGCGGACAATACTGTTGAAGGATCGTAGTCATTTAGTCTGCGACCACCTGCACATAGAGGGGGCCAGTGGCCCAGGCTTAGCCCTGTTCCAGCGTGCCACCGCTCAACTGTTCAACTGCCGCATAGCCGACCATCTCACCCACGGGATCGAACTCCACGATCAAGGAATACTGCGTATAGACAACAGCCGGATTACTACTAACCGGCAATCCGGTATCGCCGGTTTCGGCCGGGTCCGCATCGAGGCTCGGCAATGCCGCATCGAGCACAACGGCGACTGGAACATGGTACTCAAGCAGGAAAGCCAGGCCCACCTAATAGAATGCCAACTAGGTGACTGCCGTTTTGCCAATATTGACCTCAGCGGCTTGGCGTCCCTGCAAACCCATCGCTGCGTCATTCGCAACGGGGAAAGGTTCGGATTATTTGCCACGGATTGCCCAACAATTCAACTTATCGATACCGAACTATCCCACCATAATGGGCGAGGCATTGAAATGCAGGGTGAGGGGCGGCTCTCGCTTATTCGCGTGCAAATCGAATCCTGCGGAGACTACGGAGCAATCCTTTTCGGTAGGTCTGCTATCGAAGCTATCGATTCGGTCGTTCTCGATAATGCCGCCCATGGCGTCTGTCTGCACGATCAGGCTACCGGCCGATTTGAACGCTGCCGATTCGTTCAAAACCGCTTTAGCGGGATCGGCTGCGCCGACGACGGCGAAGGCGGCACTGTTCAAGTGCGACAATGCCTCTTCCAAGGCAACGTCCTTCGCCCGATTTACCGCGGTCCCCTGCACATAGACCCGCTGGTTCCGACACCACTGAGCATACGTGCCCCATTCATCGAATGCGTTGCCGAGCCCAGGGCCGAAATCGAGCTGTTTCTCGACCGCGTCGGGGAAGCGGAACAGTATCTTACTACCATGCAGGCCGATAGCAATGGTCGGTTTACTATCGACAGCCGACTGGTCCCCGAAGGCTATGTGATGACCGCAACCGCCACGACACATAGCGGGGCGACCAGTGAATTCAACGTCATTGCGGGGCACAGGGCAGGACCGATTATCAGCGCTCTGCTCGGCAAAACCGGTCCGCTCTCCGACGAGGCAGTGCCCCACGTTGAAACCGGCGCCCTGCTCCGCCGCTGGCGACCGGGTTCCCATCTAATTCTGCAACTGGAATATCCGATACCAACATCACTCACTCGCACGTACGCGGAATACCTTGTTCGTCAAACCAAGCCTTGGACCGCAGGGGCCATTACGGCCGAGCTACGCGAGGGCGAATCGAAGCCAGCCAACCACACCCAAGTAGTTATTCCTGTAAGTTACGTTCCCGCTAGTTATCCGGACCTGATCGACCGCGGGGGCGTCATATATATGCGTTGGGATACCCGCGGCCTGTTCGTCGAGCCAATGCGGATCCTGCTCGCCGATGGTGCAGATAACAAAGGTCCATGCCCTCGCATACTTGCCCACGAATGGGGCCACGCCCTGGGACTCTATCATGCTCGCGTCGGATTGCTTTCCCGTATGCAGGGATCAAGACCGCCGCCACCGGGCCTGGTAAATGATTTTTCGCCCACGCTGACATACTATGACGTGCTTGCTTTGCATATGCTCTACCACCAGAGCAATCAACAGAGCATGACTCTCGGCCAACTCGCGAATCGCGGGGTTATGTGGCCTCAACGCGAAGGCCAGCTTGTCCGAGTTGATGATAGTAACGAGCCAATCTTCAGTCCGCGTCCTCCCCCACTGGTCACGCCGGCCAGTCCCCGCTGAAAATCTCCACCGCCGGTCCGGTCAGATAGACATGGTTGTCCGCCTCCCGCCACTCAAGCTCTAAATCCCCTCCCGGCAAATGTACTTTCACCTCTCGCCCGCTCCGCCCGGTCAACACCCCGGCCACGCAGACCGCCGCCGCCCCTGTTCCGCACGCCTGCGTGGCCCCGCTGCCCCGCTCCCAAGGCAGCATGGTCACTTCCCGACCGCTCGCGATCTCGACAAAATGCACGTTCACCCGCTCCGGAAAACGCGGGTCACACTCCAGCCGCGAGCCCTCCTTCCGCAAGGCATCGGGGCCGAGCAACTCCAACGGCATCCCATGGATAACGGCATGCGGATTGCCCATCGATATGCAGGTCATCAGCGCATCATGACCCAGAATCCGCAACGGATAATCCGTCATTTGATCCGCCGCCAGGGTCGTCGGCAAATCCTCGGGCCGCAGTCGCGGCTCGCCGAGATCGACGCATACCTTGCACACCCGGCCGCTTTCCACCGTCATATCCAGACTCAACACGCCGGCATCCGTCTCCACCCGCAACGGATTACACCGACACAACCCGTGATCGTAAACATACTTGGCGAAGCAGCGGATACCGTTCCCGCACATCTGGGCCCGCGAGCCGTCGAGATTATAAATTTCCATTCGGGCATCGGCCGACGCCGAGGGGGCGATCAGGATCAACCCGTCGCTGCCCACCCCCGTATTGCGGTCGCTCATCGCCCGGGCCAGGGACGGAGCATCCCCCACCCGCTGCTCGAAGCAGTTCACGTATATATAACAGTTACCCAATCCGTGCATCTTGGTGAATCTCATGGACAACCATGATAAAAAAACTAGCCGTCAAGGACAACGGCGATATTCTTATCCGGCGGTCGCCCGTGCCTTACTGTAGCACTGCTGGAAGAGCGCGAAGTCGTCCTGGTCCACATCGCCGTCACGGTCGAAGTCGGCCGCAATGATGCCCTGGTCGTCCGGAATGAGCGTGCATCCGGGCGGAAGAGCGTTCGAATGGTAAGGGATAGCCGGCCCAGTCCGGCAGGCCTCGAAAATCGCCAAATCATTCGCATTCACGTTACAGTCATGATCGAAATCGCACGGCACAAAAACCGGCGGCATTGGGCAATCCGCACACGAGGTGCCGGCCCCCAACCATTGTCCACCCCAATAATGACACTCCGACTCACCGAGCAACTCGCACAAGCCGTCGTCACCATAGATATCACAGCAGGCCCCCATTTGCATCACTGCGCAGGCATAATCCGTGGTCCCGTCATCATTTTCGGTCACGACCAGGTCGCAGGTAGCCCCCTCCGGCGCCTCGCCAACGCAGTAAACATATACGCTGGACGATTGATAATACGCCACATGGCAATCCACTTCGGTATCGATGCAAGCGCAGGCCAGGACCGTGACCTGACTGGTTTCATGGGTCACGCGAATCTCGACCGGCACGCAATCATGCCGAGCATCCGGGCAACTGACCGACCGGCAACCCGATCCGTCCGCCAGCGGTCCACATGTGGGGGGCGGCGGAGTTGGACCGCTCCCACCACCGCTAACGGATGGACAATCCGCACAGGTCATCCCCGCTTCCAGCCATGTGCCCCAGGAGAGGCATTCATCTTCGGATATAGTCTCCTGGCAGGCCCCCGTCGTGTAATCGCAGCAGGCCCGCAATTCCGGCCCTGGACAACCCGCGCACACACTACCGGCCCCCAGCCATCGGCCTTCCGCCTCGGCACAGGCCGTTTCCGCAAGCAATTCGCACGAATCGCTCACGCCCTCCATGGCGCAACAGGCCCCCACGAGGGGGGAACTCGGGCAATCCGCGCAGGTCATCCCCGACTCCAGCCAGGTACCCCAAGACAGACACTCCTCCTCGAGAATATTCTCCAGGCAATTACCGGTCGAATCGTCGCAACAGGCCCGCAACTCCGAACCCTCATCGAACGGTTCCGGAATGATATACTCGATCTCATCGCCGCCCTGATAATCCTGACCCAGAATCCTGGCCATGGACGGCGTAGGCCCCCCGCCGACATACTCTCCCTCGATACCCACGAAGGAGGCCAGATCCGGCCCGATCGGCCGGGCCGTCACCCCCGCGGGAATATGCAGGTTGCTCTCGCGTACCGTATAATCGCTAACCAGAAAACGAATCCGCACCCTCGCGTCCACGCTGCTTCGACTGATCACCCGGACGCTCACCGGCTCGCCGATCTCGGGGATCGGACTTCCCGCTGGTTCACCCGCATTGATTCCCCCGGTTGGCAACTCCGAGGAGCCGCCGGGGATGAACGGATTATGATCGCATTGTGCCTGGACAAAGACCAAGAAAAGCATGCCTGCCAGAAATCGCATAACTCCGCTCCTTATGCCCTATCGGGAAGGTCTCAACCATCACAGATTCGCGAGAGAACACAATAGCCTGAAGCAAACACAGCAGAGGGTATTCATGCTACTTACTCATGATATCTTCATGCCCTAGTCCCTGGTCAAGCGTAGCGCGAAGGATTTTAGCGCATCCTTTTCAAAATAGCACTCGAAATGCACTTGTTTTTGCGTAAACATGGGTAGGTTTCAAGATCAATCCAAGTTATGCAGGAGGCATTTCGAGTGAACACCAGTAGAACACGAAAGCTGGCCAATGGCAAGCGGCGAATTCAGCGTCGGCTGCGAAATCGGGTCTGGGCTCCGCAGGACCGGCCGATGTTCACGGCGAGCAACATTCATTACGAACTGGCCGATAAAGTCCGAGGGCTGGCTCCCGGGGGGATCGGGGCCATGCACCTGATGGCCCAACAAACGGGTCTGGTCAAGGCCATCGACCGGCGACTGCATCTGCTGAATATGCACAAGCCCTACCATGAGTCCGATCACGTTCTGAATATCGCCTACAACCTGCTGAGCGGGGGCGAGTGTCTGGATGACCTCGAGCTGCGGCGGAACGACGAGGTCTACCTGGACGCCCTGGGGGCTCAGCGGATTCCGGACCCGACCACGGCCGGGGACTTCTGCCGGCGTTTCAAGGCCTATGACGTGGAGATTCTCATGCGGGCGATCAACGCGGTGCGGGTGAACGTCTGGAAACAGCAACCGGAGGAGTTCTTTGAATTGGCGGTCATCGATGGAGACGGCACCCTGATCACGACCCTGGGGCAATGCAAGGAAGGGATGGACCTCTCCTACAAGGGCGGCTGGGGTTATCATCCGTTGATCATCTCGCTGGCCAACACGAATGAGCCGTTGTTCCTCTGCAACCGAAGCGGCAACCGGCCCTCTCATGAAGGGGCCACGGGTTATTACGACCAAGCCATTGGGTTGTGCCGCCAGGCGGGGTTCAAGGGGGTTCTGCTTCGCGGGGACACGGACTTTACCCAACGGCGGGAACTGGACCGCTGGGACGATCAGGGGGTGCGGTTCATCTTCGGGGTTGACGCCATGCCCAACCTGGTAAAAACCGCCGACCTGCTGCCGAAATCGGCCTGGCGGCGACTGGAGCGGCCGGCGAAGTATGAAGTCATAACCCAGCCCCGAGAGCGGCCGGTCAATATCAAGGAACAGATTGTCCGGCAGCGGGAGTTCGAGAATATCCGGCTGCAGTCCGAGCAGGTGGCCGAGTTCAACTACATACCGGCCCACTGTGAGCAGGCCTATCGCCTGGTGGTGGTTCGCAAGAACCTGTCGGTGGAGAAAGGCGAGCAGGTCTTGTTCGACGACCTGCGGTACTTCTTTTACATTACAAACGACCGGGCCGCATCGGCCTCTGCGATGTTAAGCCACCGACTTTGACGGCGGGGTATGGACGCCCCGATCCACCGTGGCCAACCAGCCCAAGGAAAGCGAGGTGAGACAAGTCGAGCACAAAAAGAAATGCGGCGGCGACGCGAGTTCGTGGCGATACAAGAAATCCTCGTGCTGCGAGGAGCGGCCCGCCGCCACCTCAAGAAGCCTTTGTTTTGCGTTTGTTTTGGGACAAGTGGGCCCTGTTGACCATGATCGCACGGTCATGTTTGCACTAAAACGGGGCAGATTATCCCTTCTTTCCCCACGAGGCAAGCTTGCCACCGCTTGTCGCTGAGCAGTGTCCGAGCTATGATACCGCATTGTATGGCGTATTGAGTATCGTGAATAACCCTTTCATGAACCGTTATGGAAAGGAACTTAAACGTGTCCAAGAAGAGTTACTTGTTTACCTCTGAATCCGTTTCGCAAGGTCATCCGGACAAAGTCTGCGACCAGATATCCGATGCTATCCTGGACAGTCTGCTGCGTAAGGATCCGCTGGCCAGGGTGGCGGTGGAGACGATGGTTACCACCGGGCTGGTAGTACTGGCCGGCGAGATTACCCTACATAATAAGGAGGCGGAGTTGGCCTTGTCCCAAGCCGAGCAAACCGCTCGCGAGACCATTCGCGAGATCGGCTATGACGATCCGGCCACCGGCTTTGATTACCGCAGTTGTGGCGTGTTACGGGCCTTGCATTCGCAATCGGAGGACATCAGCCAAGGCGTTTCCAAAAAATCACGGCGTGAACAAGGGGCCGGCGATCAGGGCCTGATGTTCGGTTTTGCCTGTCGGGAAACCCGGGCGCTGATGCCCCTGCCCATTCATCTGGCACATAGATTGGTGGAAAAACTTACAGAGGTTCGCGAACAGGGCATTCTTAAGTGGCTTCGACCTGACGGCAAGAGCCAGGTTACCGTGCAATACGAGGGCGATGAGCCGGTTCGCATCGATACCGTGGTCGTCTCGACGCAGCACGATGAATCGGTAATCGATTCGCGAAGCAAAAATATGTCCACAAAAGCCCGACAACTGCTCATCGATAAGGTGATCAAGCCGGTGATAACCAAGGAACGTCCGGACTTGTGGCGAAACGGGATATGTTTTCACATCAATCCTACCGGACGGTTCGTGGTCGGCGGGCCGCATGGCGATTCCGGGCTCACCGGACGAAAGATCATCGTGGACACCTACGGTGGTCGCGGTCGGCACGGCGGCGGGGCCTTCAGCGGCAAGGATCCCAGCAAGGTCGATCGCAGCGCAGCGTACATGGCCCGCTATATAGCCAAGAACCTCGTGGCAGCCAAACTGGCCGAGGAATGCGAAGTGCAGCTTGCATACGCCATAGGCGTAGCCGAGCCGGTCAGCGTCAACATCGAGACCTACGGAACCGGCCAAATCGATGAAAAGCAATTATCGAACATGGTCCGCGATTTGTTTCCGTTGCGTCCAGGCGAGATCATCGATCACTTGCGGTTGCTGCGACCGATCTATCGTGAAACCGCCCGCAACGGGCATTTCGGCCGTACCGGCGCAGGGTTTACCTGGGAAAAAACAGACATGGTCGAGAAACTGAAAAAATCCACCGCGAAATGGATTAAGTAACGATCATGTCGTACCAATTCGATTATGAAACCGGGGCCCGGACGATCTCCGGGCCTCTTTTTCGATATCGGCCGTACCAATAACGCAAGAATGGAGTACCCCTCATGACCCGACAACAAATCCGCACGGTCATCACGGAAACCATGAAGAAGAAGAACATCTCCGACCGGGATCTGTCGCGCAAGTCGGACGTGTCCGTTCAGGCCATCCAGCGTTTCCTGGCCGCCCGCGACGAAGTCAGCACCCCGGTCATCATGCGTCTACTCAAGGCACTGGAGATCGATACGCGCTGAGCAGGGGCGTTATTGTGACAACCCTGTATCCACGAGGTAAATCCCTTTTCATTGCCGACCGTCCGAAGCATATTTATCGGACGGTGTAAGTCAATACATGCCCTTCCGTAGCCGATAAACACCATGCAGGGATAACCTACTCATTGTTCGCCGCGCACGAGTGACAATCGAGTCTCGTCATGAAAGTCCTATTGATCCAACCGCCCTACTGCCTTTTTGAAAATGACCATCCGCAGGCCGTGCCCCCCCTGGGCCTGGCATATCTGGCCGCCGTTCTCGAACAGGACGGGCATGAAATCCGCATCATTGACTGCGTCGTCGAGGGTTTTGAACAAGTGGTCCCCATGCCGGATGGCCGGCGTCGGGTGGGTCTAGAGCATTTCACGAAATAGCGTAGCATTTGCCGATATATATGCATGACCTACTCAATGGATTTACGGGAGAGGGTCGTGCTCGCCTGCGATGAGAAGCGGGGCAGTCGCCAGCACATCGCCAAC
>JAAYCU010000330.1 GCA_012729595.1 Phycisphaerales bacterium | reverse complement strand
GCTAACCTCCTGAAGTCCGCTTTCAGCGGTTTGATAATTCAACGTTTTGATGCCGCCGGGAGCGAAGGTGATATTGATGGTCTCGGTCTTGGCGTCGAACTCGACCCGTTCCAGAAGCAGGCTGAGCATTCGCCATTGTTCATGGTTGCTCAGCGTATCCCAAAGCGGATCGAACTTGCGGCAGGCGGTGCGGATGTCATCGGCGGTAAGCGTGCCGCTTCGCAGGCCATCCAGCCGGGTGGTCACGGTGGTTATATCCCGCTCGGTAATGGCTATCTTCTCCCGTATGCTGGCAATCTGGATTTCATCAGGATGGGGCATGGCCAACATGGGCTTGAGTTGAGCGTTGTAGCCCGTCAGCTCTTTTTGCAGTAATGCCAACCGTTTTTTGTGTTCCCGAATTTCATCTTCCACCGATTCGCGTGAATGGCTAACAATTTCATCAATCATATTTTCGTCAAGCCCGATGGTGCGGATTTCGTTTATGACGAATTGTTCCATTTCATGAGCAGGCAAGGACGGATGCGGGCAATTGGCCCAGCCTCGGGAGATAGCGTTTTGACAGACGTAATAGCGGTAGCTCTTCTTCGCCTTTTTCTTTTTGCTGTAGGAATGACTCATCCCGCTGTCGCAGGCTTTGCAGCGAATGATGCCTTTCAATATCCCACCATGTTTGTTGGGTTTGGCGCAGGTTGGCACATTGCGGTTGGCGGCGAGTTTGCGTTGGGTCTGCTCGAAGATTTCCTCACTGATAATGGCTTTATGTTCACCTTCGTAAAGAACGCCGTCGTATTGCATTTTGCCCGTATAGATGGGGTTTTTCAGCAAGGCGTGAACACGGTTCTTATCGTATGGGTGGCCTTTATGTACGGTTCCTTTTCGGGTAACCCATTCCTTGGTATGCCAGCCGAGCCGATTGAGTTCATCGACCACCGGCAACAGGCTGCCACGTTTAAGGTAGAGTCCGAAAATGGCTTTGACTTGCTCGGCCTCGGTTTCGTTGATGACGAGCTTACTGCCTGTTTCAGAGATGCTGTAACCCAGCACAGGTCGCCCACCGGTGTATTTGCCACGTTTGCGGGCCATGGCTATCTTGTCGCGGGTGCGTTCGGAAATCACTTCGCGTTCAAACTGGGCGAACGATAGCAGGATGTTCAGCGTCAGCCTTCCCATGCTGGTCGTGGTGTTGAACTGCTGCGTGACGGATACGAAGGACACGCCCTTGGCTTCAAAGCGTTCGAGGATTTTGGCGAAGTCCATCAAGCTACGGCTCAACCGGTCTACCTTGTAAACGACCACGCAGTCGATTTTGCCGGTGTCAATGTCAGCAAGAAGGCGACACAAAGCGGGCCGTTCCATATTCCCGCCGGTGAATCCGCCGTCGTCGTAGTGGTCGCTGAGGCATTGCCAGCCTTGGCTTTTCTGACTGGCGATGTAGTTTTCCGCTGAATCTCGCTGGGCGTCGAGTGAATTGAAATCCTGATCCAGGCCTTCCTCGGTCGATTTACGAGTATAGATAGCACAGCGGATGGTTGGTGGTGTTTTATCGTTACTCATGATTTACCTTTCTTCTTGGTCAGGCCGAAAAACAGTCTGCCATTCCAGTGGTTGCCCGTGACGGCCTTGGCGACGGCGGACAAGCTGTTGTATAGATCGCCGTTCCACCGGACGCCGTTTTCCACGATGGTCGCCACGATTTTCTGGCCCCGGTACATCCGCTCCAGTTGCGTGCCCGCTACAAGCTCGCTCTGCTTGGTGGTGATAGCGGCGGGCAGGGTTCGCGTGACCGTCTGGGCGTTGTCGGAAATGGGTTTCGCCTTTGGTGCGGTCATGCGAAGTTGGGTCGGGTCAGCCAGTTCTTTCGCCCGCTTCAGGGATTCTTCGCTCAAACCGCCGTAGAGGTTGGCCTGCATCTGCCAGAGGATTCGTTTGATAATGTGTTTGGCGTGTCGGCTGGTGGTCAGCTCGCCGCAGACCTTTTCATATTCCAGCCGAAGCTCCCCGATAGAGAGCTGCGCCAAGCGATATCGATGGGTTTCTATTGTTGTTGCCATAGTCGTATCTCCTGTATTTACAGCGTGTTATCGTTGCACACATGAAGCCTCAACTCTGGCGAAACATCAAGGGAAGTTAACGAAGATTCTTCAGATTCTTCGCTATTTCCGAGAGTTTCCGGTGAATTGGGCGAAGAATTGGCCAGTCGGCGGACAGCCTGGGTGAGAATCTGGACGATTTCCGCCCGACGCTGGCTGGGCGAGAGTTTGTGGGTTGGCGTTTGATGCATTGCATGGTCTCCGTGGCTGTGCCTACGAAGCCATGCTCTTTGAGCTGTGGTCGCCGTCCGACGGGTTGAAATAGGTTGTCAAAAATCCAGCGGACACGATGTCCGTATCTATTTCATACCCAGCCAATCCGTAACCTGTCGGGATTCGGGTGCGATGGGAAGCGATGGTTAATCAGGTTTGTCCGCAATCGGGATTGTTTTATATGAGAGGCGATTGCGTTAACCAAACGAGGGGAAAACAGGCGAGAAGGCAATTTTCGCCGGTAGTCAGCCGGTCGCTCTCTGGAGATAGAATTTTGCCGACGGCTTGGCAGAGAGGTTTAGAGAGCTTTTCGCGAATCTGGCGGTACATATTCGCGATTGGTTGGGGTTGCGTGGGAAAATCGTCGCCAGGATAGAACCGCAGAGAGTTGGCGGACGGATGGCAGAATCGCCGTAAGTGTTTGATAACAGTGGGATATGAAAACGCCCAGCCAGTTACCTGGTCGGGCGTTTCCGTTAATCGTGAACAGTGGTTTTTACGCCACTGATTGTTTTTGGCTCCCCGAGCAGGACTCGAACCTGCAACCTAGCGGTTAACAGCCGCTCGCTCTACCAATTGAGCTATCGGGGAATATTCATTTTTTTAAGAGTCACCGACCGTCCACGACCACCGCCGCATTATCAGGTAAACGGATGGAACGAGCCGGCTGGTTCAACTCTCCTGATAGTTTATCCCCCGCCGCGGCCGGGTCAATCGGGGTGCGGGGCAACGATTCCGGACTTGCCTCGGGATTCGAGTCCCGCTCGGGGGGTATAGAACTCACCTCGGATCATGGTTGGCCGCCATGGGTGCGTCAGGCCCTCATGACTTGATGATCCATGCCATTCCGTTACGCGCGGAGTCTTTTAACAATGCCCGCCACATGCCGGCCTTGGAAGCGGGCCTGGGCCAGCTCCTTGGCGTTGGGTTGGCGCGAGCCGTCCGCCCCGGCGATGGTGGCCGCGCCCCAGGGAGAACCACCCTTAACCTCGCTGACATCGGAGAGTTCGGGGCAGGCATACGGTAGGCCGACATACACCATGCCGTGGTGCATCAGCGTGTTGACGAAGCTCATGATGGTACTCTCGTTACCGGCTCCCGTACCGGTGCTGGTAAAGACGCTGCCGACCTTGCCGACCAGCCCGCCCTTGGCCCAGAGCCCGCCGGTCTGATCGAGGAAGTTGCGCATCTGAGCGGCCATGTTACCGAAGCGGGTCGGCGTGCCGAAGATAATGGCGTCGTAGTCGGCCAGTTCGTCCGGCATGGCCACCGGCGCGGCCTGATCGAGTTTCGCGCCATGCTTCCTGGCGACATCGAGCGGCATGGTCTCGGGCACACGCTTGACCGTAACGTCCACGCCATCCACCGAGCGGGCCCCCTCGGCTACGGCGGCGGCCATCGTCTCGACATGGCCGTACATGGAATAATACAGAACAAGAATCCTGGGCATGATCGTTTCATTTCGTTTCGAGGCTACTCCTTGAGCCATTGTATTAGGCCATATTGCCAAGACTGGGACGACACGAACCATCGCGGGGGGAGCCACCCCCTATAGGGGTAATTGGTTACTTGATCGGCTCTATTTGCAGAATCGTCGAGCCATTGCTTGCCGGCAGCTCGATCGGATAGCCCGCCATCAGTTGCTCTCCGGACAGAACCGCTTCGTTGATAAAGGCATCATACCCGCTCACGCGATACGAGACTTTGG
>JAAYCU010000329.1 GCA_012729595.1 Phycisphaerales bacterium | reverse complement strand
CTCCTTGCGTGCTTCACCCATTGCATTCTCCGGATTTCAGCGGCCTGAGGTTCATTTTCGCCTGTATTCATAATGGGAATCGTCACCTCATTATACGCCGTTGTAAGTGTCATATGGGAAATCCGGGGCCATGCAAAATCGGACACCACGGTGCCGCTTTCCGCACAGTCAAAATCGGAGGTCCACATCTCCAAAGGGGCCAGCGGTTCACCAATATCGATCCAGGTCTCGTCGCTAATCAACTGGGCTTCATCATAAACATTGGCGTCCGGGTGGACATACAAGCCCGGATCGACGTAATAATCCGTCTCGTTAATCAACTCGACGCTCACCGGCCGCGCCACCCCGTCGATCCGCACGTCATTGACCCACACTTCCGTATAGAACCCCCCTTCGATGGTATCGACAAAAATAAATCTGATGGTGTCGCCGCACTCGAAGTGCTGACCAATGGTAATCCAAGGGCTGTTCTCGCTAGCAATGTATTCCTCATCGTTAAGGAACAACCAGGCGAAATCGGAAACCACAGTGCCGGTTTCAGAACAGCGGAAATCGTAGGCCCACATCTCCAGGGGGGCCAGCGGGTCGCCGATATCAATCCACGTCTCGTCGGAAATCAACCGGGCATTGTCGTAGACGTCGGCGTCGGGATGGATATACAAGCCCGGATCGACGTAATAATCCGTCGTGTTGACCAATTCGACCCGTACCGGATTACCCTCGGGTAAAATGATGGGAAAGTCAGCGCAGGAAGGCCCCATCACCGCCGCCAGGACCAGAGCCCCGATCATGCCGCGTAACAAACGCTTCGTCCAGCTTCGTATGTACATCATGGACCTCCTTCGGTATGAGGGAAAAAGGATGGAACCCCAGCGGCATTCGTATTATAAGGGCAAGGTGGGTTGCAGACAAACCGCAAAGAAGGCGGGGAAAGGGCATACCCTGACCACGTTCATAAGTTTATGCCATTAGTGGCCGCCATCAACCTGTTTGCGAAGGTTGAGGATCAGTTCGATCTCGCCGGGGGTCTTGCCAGTATCTCGGGCGATTTCGATGGGGGTCAGGCCGGCGTCGGACAGCTCATAAACAATCTCATGGCGCAGATCATGGGCCTCGTTTTCAGGTACGGGTTGTCCGTTGCGTTCGGCCAGACGGCGGGTAAGGCGATTCAGGGCGGTGATACGGCGATCGGCGTCTTGGATGGCCGTCTCCAGCTTGGCGAAACGCATATCTATCTGGGCACTAACCGAACGCGAGAATTCCTCCAACTCGACCATGAGGGCTTCCAGGTCATGTTTCAACCGAGTTTGGGCCTGGGCCTGGTGCTGGGGATTCAGGGCGGGAGTGGAAGGAGGCTCGCGTAGCGGCGTTTGACGGGGGGGCTGGGCCTGACGCCGCAACATCCGACGGCGATACGAGGACATCATGAAGAAGATGGCGATAATGGCCAGACCGAGGGGAATCAGGGTCTCGCCCCACCTTCCGCCTACCAGACTCAATAGCGCCTCTTTCAACGGCATCTACCTCGTATACCCTGTCCCAGACCCATGCCGCCTATCGACTGTTCTCTCGCCAGCAACACAGGGCCTGCTCCATCAGTTCGCGCAACGGACGCCCCGTGCGTTCGGCGGCTTGACGGCAATCATCAAATTCCGCAGCGGCGGTCACGACTCGCCCACCCTGGCGTCCGACCTTGATACGGATCGGGCCGAAATCGGTCTGTACGGTCTCGAACTCCCGGACCAACTTGCGTCGCCGAGCCGGATAGCCGCGCACGCCGAAGGTGGTAGTTTCCGAAAGGATTACCGTCTCCAGCGCTTCGCGCAAGTTCATGGGTGCCAAAACGGTTAGTTGCACCGCCGGCCGATTCTTCTTCATATAGATCGGCGAAGTGAAGACATCCAGTGCACCCTCCGCGAAAAGACGATCGTACACATAGCCGATCACCTCCGCGGTCATGTCGTCCAGGTTGGACTCCAGAACGATGATTTCGTCCTCTTCGTCCGTTATCGCGGCATCTACGGCGGACGAGCCGATCAGCAGGCGGAGAATGTTCGGCCGCCGCTGACCATCGCGCCGCCCGGCCCCAACGCCAATCTTCTCCAAGCTCATGGCCGGCGGAGGGCCGAAACCGGCGGCCAGGGTGGTCAGAATCGCCGCTCCGGTGGGCGTGGTCAGTTCACCTGTCTCGTCGCAAGCGGCCAGGGGTATCCCCTTCAGCAAAGCCGCCGTCGCGGGTGCCGGAACCGGCATCAGACCGTGGTCGCACTGGACCGTCCCGCTGCCCGTGGGGATCGGTGAGCAGAAAACTTGATCGATACCCATACGACGCAGGGCCAGGCAGGCCCCGACTATATCCACGATGGCGTCGATCGCCCCGACTTCATGAAAATGGACTTTCTCTACGGTGGTGCCGTGGACGGCCGCCTCGGCCTCGGCCAGACGGGTAAAGACGGCCAATGATCGCTCCTGAACCTCGGGGGCCAGCCGGGCGGATTCGATGATGCGGCGAATATCCTTCAGGTGGCGATGCGGCTGCTCGGTCGCGGCGAGCTGGACTTCGAACCGGGTGGCCGCGAACCCCTGTTTGCGAACCTTTTGGGCTTCAAGCTGATAACCCTCCAGGCCCAAGCCGGCCAGGTCCGCCCGGAGGGTATCCAGAGCCAGGCCCGCATCCAGGCACGCGGCGAGGATCATGTCCCCGCTGGCTCCACTGAAGCAGTCAAAGTAGCCGATACGCATATACGTGTTCTCGGATAATACCAGGCTGATTGTAACGACAATATCCAGCCTTGCCGAGTCTAAGGCGGTGGTTGTGAGGCGCTTGCGTTCTTACGTTCGCCTTATTTTGCGGAGTGAATTCGAGCGGTCCGGAAATCCTTCCCCGCAGTGACCTGCATTCTTGATGATCCAGCGGCGAGTTCCAAAAAGTTTTTTTGTTTT
>JAAYCU010000328.1 GCA_012729595.1 Phycisphaerales bacterium | reverse complement strand
TCGAATGACGTGTCGGGAGCCAGGTCCGTACCCGCCGGCGGATACTGTACCCACTGGAACATCGTTCCGTCCGGTTCCAGGTCCACGGCGTACACTTCCGCGTAATTGACGCCCTCGGGCATTGAGAAATGGTACGGCTGCTCCGAGAGCAGGGCGTGGAACCGGTTGATCTGATCCGCGGTCGCCTCGATCAGCAGGATGGGCCAATGGGCCGCGTACGTGGCCCGGATCCCCACGATGAGCTGCTCGTCGAGGTTGTCGACCTGGTCTCCTGGAATCGCGATGGGTGCATCGGTGCGGATTCCGTCATAGGGTTCCGCCTCGATGGTGTCCCCCATCTCCTCCGCCAGGGTTCCGTCCAACTCGCCGACGATATACACTTTCCCCGAAAAAATGACCTTCTCCGGCGTCTCGGTATCCTCGTCTGAAAAGTCCGGAACAAATATCACGGGCGGAACGCATCCCGCCATAAGGATCGTCAACAAGCCTACGCTGACAATTTTCTTTGTGAACATCATGGTCATAGCGCTCCTTGAAACAGGGTGTTGTCACCTTCATGCATAACCAGGTTTACCGTATGCTCGATTGCGGCCGGACATCTCGACCTCACGGGATTGAATTGTTCTTCGAAATGTTGGGCCTGACCTTTGCATGCGATTACGTATGTCATTCGATATGGGCGTTTTCGGATAGCCATGCGTAGCACTTGAGTTCGTAAAAGCTTGGGGTGACTCGAATGGCTGGCAGTCCCGGGCTAGTAGCCCGATAAGGATGAGCGACGGGGGCGTGTTTTCGGCTTGCCTTTTCGCCGAGCTGGCGGGATGATGTCGGCGGAACGCAGCAGCATATATGACAGCCGTCTGTCGGCCCTTTTCATTTTAGGTTTCTACCTGGGTGAGACGGACGTTTATCGGGCGCGGTCATGTTAAGGTTGATCGGGACTATGACAACACGCTTTTTCTTAACCGGAATATCGACATGGGCAGGAATTCCCTGTCGCGGGTGGCGCCGCGGCGTCTGGGCGATGGCGGTGGTGTGCTGCCTGTGCAACGCCGGCCCACTGTTCGCCCAGCGCGATACCGATGCTTTTTTGAACCGGCAGCGGCTTCTCGAGGACGAGGTTCGGGCCGCCCTCGACAGGGAATTGCCCGCCGAGCAGAAAGTGGATATCGACTGGGGCGGCTGGTACAGCTTCTATCTGTTCCTCTATGACGACGGAGTGAAAAGTTCGCGGACCTATCGGCAGCACGACCTTCGGGCCTGGACTTCGGTGAGCCTGGAAGAGGGGGCCCACCAGTTCTACGCCCGCGGCAAGCTTCAATATCAGGACTTCAATACTGGTGATTCCTATGACGGCCGGGACAACGACTGGGTCGGTCCGAACCTGGACCGGGGTTTTTACCTGTTCGATCTGCAACGGGCCATGCGGGCGTACACCGGCGAGCGGATCGACTGGAACCTGAGGGCCAAGGTGGGCCGCGACCTGGTGCAGTTCGGCACGGGATACGCCCTGTCGCTCCCGATGGACCATGTGTTGCTGACCCTCGACGTGGGCGATCTGGAAATCCAAGGGCTGGCCGGCACGACCATCCGCAGCATGGACGACATCGACCGCAGCCGACCGAACAGCGGCGACTCCGAACGCAACTTCTGGGGTACGCAGATCACCTACACCGGACTCGACAAGCACCGGCCCTTCGTTTACGCCTTCTGGAACGAGGACCAGCACCGCGACAACTTTCGCTTCCCCCTCCAGGGACACGATTACGACACCTGGTATATCGGTCTCGGCTCGATGGGCGAGTTGGCCCGCCATCTTCACTACATTACGGAACTGGTCTTCGAGGGCGGTAAGAGTTACGGCTGGGGCCAATGGACCCGGCGCGATAACGTTTGTGCCTGGGCCTTTGACGCCGGCCTGGAGTATCTCTCGCCGGGGGCGATGAAGCCGCGATACAGCTTCGAGTATATGTTCGCCAGCGGCGACCCCGACCGTCCGCTCAGCCCGACCAATGCCATCGGGGGCAATACCCGGGGTAACGATACCAGCTTCGTCGGGTTCGGCTACCGCTATACCGGCCTGGCTCTCGCCCCGCGGCTGAGCAACCTGCATATCTGGCGGGCCGGGGCGGCGTTTTTGCCCTTCGAGAAAATCGAGGCCTTGCGTGAGCTTGAACTCGGCACCGATTGGTTCCTGTTCTGCAAAAACCGGTCGGCCGGGGCCATTTCCGATTACACCGCCGACGAGCGCTCGGGCTACGTCGGCTGGGAGATGGATTATTACGTCAACTGGCGGCTGACTTCCGATCTGGCCTGGACGACGCGCTTCGGCACCTTCTTCCCCGGCCAGGCGTACAGCGACCAGACCACGCGGACGTTCCTCATGACGGGAGTGACCTACAGTTTTTGAGGGCATCAGTGTGGCATCCCGCCACGGCGGGTAAACTCCGTCTCGCCGGTGTAAGAAAAGGCATGACGCCGAACTGCTTAACGGTGTGGACAACGGGTAAAGCGGATGGAACGAATGGTCATGTTATTCAAGATAATGGCAAAGCCAAGCCGGGCGATCATGCTGCTGTTGGGACTGGGAGTTATGGGCTGCAGCCAGATAACTCGCGTCGAGCAGGCCGAGCAGGGCGAACGGAACGAGCTTGACGATTTTCTGCATCTGCATCTGCAGCAGGCGCCGATGGTCACCGTGGCTGAGGCCTATCGGGCGATGCTCTATCTGGCCGACGGCGAGGAAAAATACGACGATTTCGCAGCCCGCGAGGCGGCTTTGTTTCAACGGGGCATCGCTCGGCCGGAATGGAAGCTCCAGCCGGCCGCCTGTATCGACCGGGGCAGCGTGGCCTACATGGTGTGCAAAATCTGCCGGATACGCGGGGGGGTGAATTACACCCTGTTCGGCGGCATGGGGATCGGCGACCGACGTTACGCAGTTCGCGAGCTTGTCTATCGGCGCATGCTGAGCGAAGGGGCGGATTACCGCTACCTGAGCGGGGCGGAAATGGTTTCGCTGATGGCCAAGGCGGACGCATACATGGCCGAGCGCGGCCTGTACCAGGAGGAAAGCGTGGATATCATGCAGAGGTAGGCGGATAATGGCTCGTTTCTGTTAGCCGGTTGACGACTATTGGGCCGGGTGGCACCTTCAAATGGTCCCCGGTTCGGTTTACCGGGGACCGTTTGTGGGTGCTTGTGCGAGCGAATGCATTTTCGCCCGGACTTTTGCCCGCCAAGAGACTACACTATGGAAGGCAGGGCAGTTTATTGCCCATTGGTGATGGGGGTGTTGTCATGAACAGATCGATACACGCACTGACCATGATCTGCTTAGTCATCGGACCGGTTTTCGGCCAGACCGAGACCGCGCCGGCCGATTCCATCGCGGCGACGCAGCCGACCGGCGTCGATCAGGCCTTCCAAGCCACGGTACTCAAGGTCAGCGGCACGGTCAGCTATGCCCTTGTCGATGAATCCGGCGAGCGCGGCCCCTGGCAGGACGCTCGGGTCGGTAACACCCTGCCCGCTGGCACCCAGATTCGTACCCGAGCCCGCTCAAGCGTCGTTCTGGCGTTCGGCGACGATACCGTTGTCATGATCGAACGAATCACCCTGGCCAGCATCGATCAATTTCACCGCTCGGCCGACACCAAGGTCGTCCGCCTCGGACTGGGGCATGGGGCCGTTCGCGCCGGCGTGGCCGAGACTACCTTGCGCAGCGACATGACCATCGAGACGCCGATGGCCGTCTTGAGCAAACGCGGCACCCGGGATTTCCGCATGGAATACACGCCGGTCACCGGCCGGTTCGTCGTTTCGCTGTCCGGCGAGGGGCTTGTCGAGGCTCTGAACAAGCTAACCGGTCGCAGCCGCGATATTGGCCCAGGCCAGTACGTCACCCAGGCCATGATCCGCTGGATCGAGACGGCCACCTTCGATCGCTTCGTCTCGATGAGCGATGTTTTCGGGATGACCGGCGCGGAGAAATCGTTCCTGGCCTTCGGCGGCGAGAGCGGACAGGGCGCGGCCGACCCCGGCGGTGGCGCGGGCGTTTACGGAGTTGCCGGCCAAGGTAGCGCTAGTGTAGGTTCCCCTTCGAGCATCTCGTCACCTCCCTTAATCATACGGCCTGGCATAATCAACCGTCCCGAGGGCAACTTCGGCACCGGCTCAGGCGGAAAATGACGGATGCATTCCATAAGCCCGGATTTCCCAGATGACACTTGCAGCGGCGTATAATGAGGTGACGATTTCCCCAATGAATACAGGTGAAAATGAACCTCAAGCCGTTAAAATCAGGAGAATCCAATGGGTGAAGCACGCAAGGAG
>JAAYCU010000327.1 GCA_012729595.1 Phycisphaerales bacterium | reverse complement strand
TCCGTTGGCAAGCCGCTCGCCAGACCCATTCCGCTTCCTGATCTCGACTGGATCGTCATACAATTGGCATGCCGCCGTCTCGGGAATTTACAGATTGTATGGAGATGTGCTTGACCGGAAGCTTACGAATAACGCCTGAGTTTGCTCGACTACTTGTACAAACCGCTGACCCAGCTTATCTCGCGAGAAATCCCGTTTCGTAAGGGCGCGGGACCGTGTGCCCATTTCCCGACATTCGTCGCGATGGTCGCGCAGCCAGAGCACGGCGTCGGCAAAGGCCCGCGGATCGGCGGGAGGGACCACCCGCCCGCACTGGTTTTCCCCGATCATCTCCGCCAGCCAGCCGGGGTAATTGTTCAGCACCGGCAGGCCGCAGGCGATGTAATCGAAAAACTTATTCGGCGAGGTGCCATAATAAAACGCCGGCAGATTCAGCAGAATCATCAGGCCCACATCCATGCGCGGCAGCACGCGGGCCAGCTCCTCCTTGGGCATCGGGTCCACCCAACTGATCATCGCGTCGGTTTGTTCGCGGCGGCCGCGCTCCATCAGTCGCGGCTTTTCGCTGCCCGTACCGATGAACACGAACCGAACCCCCTTCTCGCCGCGCCGCTTCAACTCGGCCGCCGCGTCGAGCACGGCGTCCAGCCCGTTGGCCCGGCCATGGGCCCCGGTGAACACCAGGCGAAATTCGCCCGGTAAACCGAAGCGCTCGTCCAGCTCCTTATCCGCGCACGGCCTAAACAGGTCCAGATCGCTGCAATTCGGGATCACCGCCACCCGGTCCGCCGGATACCCCGTACGACAAATCCCCTCCTTGATCCCGGGAGCCAGGGCGATAACCGCGGCGGCCGCCCGATACGTCGTACGTTCCAGCCGTCGCATGTACCAGATCACAAACGGATTGCGGATTCCCATGGCGATCGGAATTTCCGGCCACAGATCACGAACTTCAAAGACGAAAGGCACGCCCAGCCGGGCCGCCCCCTTGCGCCCGGGGATGCCCACGGTCAGCGGCGTCGACGTGGCGAATACCAGATCGGCGTCCAGTTGCCCGACGATTTTCGTGGCCGTCCGGGCGAAACGACCGAACGCCAGGGCCCGGCGGGGCAGACTCATTTTGTTCGCATAGGGCTCCGCCACCCGGATAACCCGAATGCCGTCCACTTCGGAATCCGTGATCCGCCGGCCGTCCTCGGTCGAGCCGTCCCCTATATCGTATTTCCCGCAGATCATGGTCACCCGGTGCCCCGCGCGGAGCAAGCGCTGGGCCATCTCGTACGAGCGCGTACCCGTCGCCCCCTTCTTCGTCGAAAAATGCTGATGGATATAGGCTACATGCATATATGTCACATATTTATCCGGACCTTCGAGTAACACCTTCACAACAGGATATTAATCGGTATCGCCTCCGCTTAGCATAACATGCTCCCAGAGGTTCAACAATAATTGCTCCCTACACACCTGCTCCGCTTTGTGCAGAGCTGTTGCAAGTAGCCTTCTGTCGGCCATCTCGGTCGCCTCGCCCTTGACCGACACGATAGTTGCCGTTCAGCTTGTTATCGCTACTGCAGGCGG
Organism: Phycisphaerales bacterium; assembly: GCA_012729595.1. Taxonomy (GTDB): domain Bacteria; phylum Planctomycetota; class Phycisphaerae; order UBA1845; family PWPN01; genus JAAYCU01. The sequence continues at coordinate 2,123 of JAAYCU010000327.1, read as the reverse complement.
GTCGAACCAAGCTACCGTGGCACGGAAGGAGATTCGCCAAACGCTGATTGCTGGGGAAGACGCCCTGAGGAAACTGTTGTATTCCGAAACCCGGATGTCGCGTTTGGCGGGTATCAGGCTGGCCATCCTGCAACAGGTTACGGGGATTAACATTGTTATGTACTTTGCCCCGGAGATGTCCCAAAAGACCTGTCACTATCTGCTCAAGCCATTAGCAACACTGCGTTTGTTGCCCTTGCCAACCTGGCTTCCACCTCTGGGTGGTGAATAAGACTGAGCGTAAGCTCCTGTTACTGAATGCCTCGGCCGGTATGGAAATATCGCTCTTTCTGCCAGTTCTCGCATTTATGCTGATGCAGTTCGTGGGGGCCTCGGTCCTGCTTTTCGTTTTGCTTTACATCGCATCCCTCGCAGTAGCCATGGGACAAGCGGTCTGGGTAGTGCTTTCTGAAATCTTATCAACGAAAACACGCGGGCGAGCCATGTTCGTCGTCACGGTATGCCTATGGATCGCCAGCTGAATAGTGCCATTGACTTTCACATACTTATTGACTATTGAAAAGGCTTGAAGGCCATACTTATGTATCTACGCCAGCAGGCGGTGGGGTCTTGTATCTCGTATGGCAGTTTGTCCCGGCCATCACGGTTATTCGCTGGAATAACCCGAGAGATGATGGCGAATAGAACATAAGGGAATGAATATATGACCAGCAAGGAACGCGTGATAGCCGCCCTTGAGCATCGTCAGGTAGATGCAGTCCCGATGGACTTCGGCAGCACATCCGTTACCGGAATGCACGTTCTGTGCGTTGCCGCACTGCGTAAGCATTATGGATTACCGTCCGAGCCAATCAAGGTAATTGAACCCTATCAGATGCTCGGTGAAGTAGACGAGGACTTAAAAAGAGCGATGGGCGTAGACACCGATGGTATCACACCCCTCACGACAATCTTTGGTTTTGCCAACGAAAACTGGAAACCCTGGGACGCCCCCTTCGGCCTAAAAGTCCTTGTTCCCGAGAATTTCATAACCACGGTGGACGCCGCGAACCGTACCTACATTTACCCGCAAGGCGACAAATCCGTTCCGCCCAGCGGCGTGCTACCCGAAGGCGGGTATTTCTTCGACACTATCGTGCGTCAGGAACCGATCGACGAAAGCCGACTCGACCCGCGGGATAATATCGAGGAGTTCAGGCCGCTGTCCGATGCCGATCTCACCCATTTGCGCAGCCAAGCCCGCAATGTCGCGTCATCCGACCGAGCGGTAGTAGCCACCTTCGGCGGTCTGGCATTCGGTGATATTGCCCTGGTCCCCGCTCCCTTCCTCAAACATCCCAAGGGTATCCGCGACATAACCGAATGGTATATAGCCACCGCTGGCCGGCGAGACTATGTCCATAGGGTTTTTTCCGAACAGTGCGAAATCGCTCTGGCCAATCTGCCGCGTATTTATGAAGCGGTTGGCAACACGGTCAATGTGGTCTTTATCTGCGGAACCGATTTCGGTACCCAGACGTCGTCATTCTGTTCCGTGGAGACCTACCGCGAACTGTATCACCCATACTATAAACAGATTAATGACTGGATCCATCAACACACGCCTTGGAAGACTTTCAAGCATTCCTGCGGAGCAGTGGAGAAATTCATCGAGCCGTTCATCGAGTCCGGGTTCGATATTCTCAATCCTGTGCAGTGCTCGGCGACCGGGATGGACCCCCGACAACTGCTAGATACCTACGGCGGTCGAATCGTGTTCTGGGGCGGAGGAGTAGACACCCAGAAAACCCTTCCCTTCGGTACGCCCGCCGAGGTCCGCAAACAGGTTCTGGAGAGATGCGAGGTATTCGCCAGCGGCAGCGGGTTCGTCTTCAATGCAATTCACAATGTGCAGGCTAATACCCCGCCGGAAAACATCGTGGCCATGATCGAGGCAATCAAGGAATTCAACGGTCGAAAATAATGCTTGCAACAAGTGTGCAGTAAATAACCAATTTCTATGGGCATGACTGAGTACTTCCGATATGCCCATTATTATATGATGCCCGGCGTAGCTATCGGCGAAAACAGGCTGACCAATTAACCTTCACGGACCTATGCACCATTCATTTTCGCAGTCGGTA
>JAAYCU010000326.1 GCA_012729595.1 Phycisphaerales bacterium | reverse complement strand
TTCTGGGTATTCCCCAACGACGATCAGGACGGCTTGTCGGACATCCTCGAACAGGAGATCGTGGATGCAGACCCATTCGATTCAATCGTGTCCATCGCGGACGTGCTCGGGAGCGATGATTTCGACGGCGACGGCCTGACGAATGCCCAGGAGTGGGCGGCGAAGACCGATCCGACCCGAAAAGATACCGATGGGGATCGGATTCCAGACGGTGCGGACCCGCTCCCGTTGACTTGGCGGGACACCGATGGAGATGGGCTCCCGGACGACTGGGAAACGTTCTACGGCCTGAATCCGCTATCCACAAACGGCATGCACGGTGCCTCGGGCGATCCGGATGGCGACGGCTTCACCAACATCGAAGAATACCGGCTTGGTAGCAGCCCGACCAGCTCCGCCGGACTGGGGTACGTGTTCCATCGCGGAAATATCGGCCAGTTGCAGGTCGCCATTCAGGATTCCACGAACTGCGCGGGCAACAACGATTCACGCCAATTCGTGCAACGCACCATCCAGTTTGTTGAAATAACCAACGCCAACATGCGGCCCATGGAATTCACTTTCAGGGTGAGCGTGACGGGCCGAGTCGAACGGCAGAACTCCGGTTATGATCTGGTCAACGTGAATGACGAGCTCGTTTTCGGCGGTTCCAACGAAGGGATGGAGTGCCAAATGGCCAACAAGTCCGGCGATGTGCTGGTGAAAGTAATGGCTCCGCCGGGCGAAATCGCCTTGTCCTATGATACGGTCGACTCCCTTTTTCATGTCGGCGCATTTGCCAGAGTCACAGATATCGAAATGGTTGATGTCAATACGAACGTCCTCTCCATAGATATCAAGTTCGCTGATCCAGATGACGCGGGGTGGGCCGATCTAGAAGAAAATATAGTTATCCTGTCCGACAAGAATACCCGCATTAAGATAAAGATCACGCCGCAACTGCCCGACCTTCAAACGATCTTCAACGACCGTAGTACAGCGTTGAAGATCAAGACTTCCGGTACGGCTCCAGCCGGTCAAGATTACACGTTGACGTCGCAGAACACGACCCTGGTTCAGGGGATCGGCTATTCGGAAGTGCGTGTCTCGTTGACTCGTGACCAACTCAAGACCCTGGGCGTTCTGCCCAGTCAGGAAGCTGATTCGATCACCGAAAAGGCTTGGCTCGATCACGGTTCCAGCAGTGCTTCCGCTCCCTCCAATCTCACGGACGGGAACGCCTTTGAGAGCGGTCTGTCAGTCGAGACCCGAGGTAAGAGCACGCACTTTGGCAATCTCGAATCGTCTCCGCCAAACAGCCATATTGATAAAACGTTCTTCATCGCCGCTGGACGAGAGATCATAACGGCGAGGTTCGGTAACTCCGTAAGCCCCAAGCGACAGATCATGAACCAGGCTGATCTCTTCTACTACTCCGGTCATGGAAATCATGCTGACGCCATATTACAGGGCGGCTTTGCGCCTATCGATGTTACCGGCTATTGGAATAAGGATCTGGATTGTGTTATCGTCGCTGGTTGCGCGGTGTTGGATATTAAGGACTACCGTGCGCAGAGTTTTCTTCCGCTTTCGTGGTTGAAGTGGTATGCGGCTGGTGGGGATTGGTCACCTGGTGCACAATGGGAGCCTACAGGGCCAAGTTATCTTATAGGCTACAACTGGACCGCCCCTCTCGACAATCAAGATTCGTCCGGAATCATCTCATATTTTCTTAGCGTTCTGGGGAACGGGGCTTCCATTGTCAATGCTTGGAAGCAAGCTAACGACCTTGGGGTTGGACGTAACGCTTGCGTGATCGATTGCAGCACTAACCCTCATGTGTATTGGTACTGGGATGAAACATCCGGCCCAGCAATTTGGACAAACGTAATAAAATCAGGTGGATCATGGTAAAAAAAATGAAGTGCATGTCAAATGTATTGATCGTTGTCATCGTGTCGATGAGTGGCGTTATGGCAGGTGAACCTTCGGTCATGGACTTGGTCAAAGACAAATATATCACGCCCGAATTGATGATGACTCTTCCGTATCGAAACTGCTCGACGCCGCAAAATGCGTTTCTTGGGTTTTTAAGAAGCAACGCGGAAGGCAACTTGCGGGATTACTTATTTTATCTCACGCCGCAAGCGCGCAAGGCCATAGCTGGGGTGGAAGACGAGAATGCAATTTCGGATGACAGGGCTCGTGGTTTTGAAGAGGCCTTCAAGAAGGCGGGATTCCGAAACTTCAAGTTAGAGAGTTTTCATATCTTTCCCGATACGTCGCCAACGCAGATTGTTGCGGTGATATCTTCATCCCGCGGCAGGATAGCTGGAAAAGAACAATATGACATCGGTGTTGTTCAGACAAACGGGCTATGGAAGTTCGTGTCGGTCGGAATAAGCCCGATCGAAAGAAAACCGACCACCAAGTAGTCTTGACATACGCGCTACGCTGAAACATACTTCGCGTTTCCCGTAATCGGCTCCCCCCTCCGACCCGGGCCATACGAACCGGCACGTCCGCCGCCTATGGCCAACTCTCCCACGTCCCGGCCGTCATGTTCCGGAACCAGCGCGGATTCGTCGAGCCATTGTACCACAGCCACGCCCCGTCATTCGCCCGATACAGAAACGGATACTGCGTGCTGCTCGTGTACAGCCAGCCCATGTCCTGCGTGTAGAACCAGATGTTCTGCGGCGTGCTGCTCGGCGCCGGATACCAGAATCCGTGCTTATTGTGAAAGATCCAATCTGACATCGGCACATAATCGCCGAACCACCCCAGCCGCCGCCACCCGCCCCCGATGGCCGTATATCCCGCATCCCACCCCGACGGGTACTCGTACGCCCCGATGTCCGGCCCCGCCCCCGCCGGCCGCGGATCCCCCGCATAGTCTATCGTCAATCCGGCGACGCCCTCCCCCGCGTCGATGCACAGCGACGCCGCCTGCAGCGTCAGGGTCCGCGTCGCCCGGTCGGTGAACAGGGGCACATTCGTCACGCACCCGACGCCTTCCGCCGGAACCGTGCAGTTGTGGCGGACCGTCGACTCAAACGCATAGAAGTTCGCCGACGTCGGCGCCACGTTGTAATACACGATATTGTTCACCGCCGTGCA
>JAAYCU010000325.1 GCA_012729595.1 Phycisphaerales bacterium | reverse complement strand
GGTGTGGGACGGTTATACAGGTCTTTCAGCATGCTTTGTGATCCGCTTTGGATACCCATGCTGAGCAATTCAATGGGCAAACGTGAGATAATCCGGATTTTTTCTTCGGTCACGGTATTTGGGAAGGCGTCGATTTCAATCGGCAAATTAACGCGATTGACGTAAGCCTCGACAAACGCCTCGATTTCCTGCTCGTTGCGAATTAGAAACAGATCGTCAATCAGATTAACGGCCGTGATCGAGGGGTAACGGGCTAGGATGGCCTCGAGCTCCGCGATGATACTGGGGGTGGAGCGTTTGCGAACCCAGTGTTTGGCGAACCCCGCTTCACGATAGATATTCAGTTGGGTAGCGTTGTTGCAGAACGCGCAACTGAACGGACAACCGCGGGTACTGGACATGCGATAGCGGCGCAGAATCCTGCCAATTTGTTTGGGGCCTGCCTCTACTAGCCGATCCTTTTGAACCACCCAGTGATTGTCTCCGTCGTAATCGGGGAACGGGTATTCATCGAGATCATCGCACAGTGGGTAAACCGGATTACACACCAGACCACCGTTGCGCAGGCAGGCAAATCCGCGAGTTTGGGCGGGGTCGCGTCCGGCTTGGAGATTATCCAGGAATTCCACCATGGCTTTTTCGCCCTCTCCCACGCATATGTAATCGGCGTGCTCGGCCGATTCGCGGGGAGCCACTGTAGGGTGCGTACCGCCCCAGACAATCGGGGCTTTGATGCCGGCCCGTCGCAAATATTCGGTCATAGCACATGAACGGAAGAAGGAATTCGTCATCAGACTGAACCCGACCACGTCCGCGCCGCGACAGTGATCGACGAAATCGTCGCAAAGAGCTGGGGATACGACTTGCTCCGATTCCTTCTCCGAACCCATGAACAGGCAGGAAACCTGATGCCCGGACTTTTTCAAAAAAGCGGAGACGTAGCGCATACCGAGGGCCAACGGTTGCATGTAGGTGGATATCAGCACGATTTTCATGGCCGGTCTCCTTCCCGAACAAAGGAAAACGGTTCTTCTCACGAGCGAAAAGATAGACGAAGTGACATTAAAGGAAATAGCCCTGAGATGCAACCCGGGCGAAGCAATGATGTGTGTCCGTTATTCGAAGCCCCGTTCGGCCAGTTCGATGGCTCGCAACATGCCCTTGGCCTTGTTAATCGTCTCCTCGTACTCGTTGTGAGGCACGGAGTCGGCCACGATCCCGGCCCCGGCCTGGAGGTAGACGCTGTGTTTGCCGAAGACCATGCCCGGGGTGATCACCATTGTGCGCAGGGCGATACATGTGTCCATGTTACCGGCAAAATCGATGTACCCGACGGCTCCAGCGTAGGGGCCGCGGCGGGTCGGCTCGAATTCATCTATGATCTGCATGGCTCGCACCTTGGGGGCGCCGCTGACCGTACCCACCGGCAGGGAAGTTCGCAGAGCATCGAAGGCGGTCATGCCGGCAGCCAGCTTGCCCTGAACATTGCTGCTAATATGCATTACATGGCTATAGCGTTCGACGGCCATCACGTCAGTCAGCTTCACACTGCCTGGCTCCGCGACCCGGCCGACGTCATTGCGTCCGAGATCGACGAGCATAATGTGTTCAGCCCGTTCCTTGGCATCGGCCAACAATTCTTGTTCCAACGCCCGATCTTCTTCCTCGGTCCTTCCGCGCCGGCGTGTTCCGGCCAGCGGACGATTGGTAATCACGCCCTCTTCGACCCGGCACATGATCTCCGGCGAGGCCCCGACCAGGATGACCCGCGGACTTTTCAGATAGAACATGAACGGCGACGGATTAACCACCCGAAGTGCCCGGTATATATCGAACGGATCGGCGGGGGTCTCGACGTGCAACCGCTGCGAGAGAACGACCTGGAAAATATCGCCCGCTCGGATGTACTCCTTGCAGGCCTCAACCGCAGCCTTGAACTGCCCCGGATCGAAATTACTGGTGTATGCTAGAGTAGGATCCCCTTGCCGTTCGATGTAGCCGACGCGGGTCCGCCTGGGAGCGGTCAGTTGTTCGACGGTGGCGGCGATACGCCGACAGGCCTTGGCGTAACCCTCCTTGACTCCATCGGTATCCACATGTGCATGGCTGATGACCAGAATGGTTTTGGATACGTGGTCGAACACGACCATGGTGTCGTACAGTCCAAAGAGTAAATCTGGCAAACGGCGATCATCGGCCGGCGCGTCCGGCAGCGACTCGTAGTAACGGACTAGATCATAGCCAGCATAGCCCACCGCACCTCCGACGAAGCGCGGCAGCTCGGGAAGATGCACCGACCGATAGGAAGCCAGCAGGCTGGCCAGGTTACGTAACGGATCCGTGGAGTTTTCCTTTATCACCCCACCGGGATGATGAATAACCACATTTTCGCGGGTGGCCTCGAAGGTCAGTTGCGGATTGGCCGCCAGAAAAGAATAACGGGCAATTTTTTCCCCGCCGACCACGCTCTCTAAAAGGAAAGCATGGGGACTCTTTTCGGCGATGGCCGCGAAAGCCGTTACCGGGGTGAGATGGTCGGCCAGTAACTGGCAGTAAACGGGTATGGTGTTCCCGCTCTCGGATAGCTTGGCGAATTCCTCTGGTCCTGGCAAGTATCGCATCATATGGAAAGGCATGGTAGCCGTGAACCCGACGATTGGTCAAGCCATACGCAGAATTATGCATTTCCGAGAAAGCACCCGCGCATACGAAAAAGCACCACCCGGACGGAGTAGAGTGACACGTAACCCAGTCGGTGAACGTAAAAAGAAGACTCGATTTGCCGATTACCGCAGCAATCGCATCCTTTAAATCTCAACTATTCGGAATCGGTCAGGACGCCACCGCCTCAGTGGCCGCGGGCTTCCAATCCCGTTTGGGGGGCTTGACCACCAGACCCAGACGAATAGCCTTGGCGCTGACCTGGATGCGAACCGGGCAGCCATCGATCATGGCTCGGACTTTCTGGATGTTGGGCTTGAATTTGCGTTTTGTTTTGCCGGTAACTTTTCGGCCCACGCCGCCCAAATACTTGGCCTTACCGCGATGGGTGTAGGTACGGCCGACCCTGGTGGATTTTCCTGTGAAGTAGCATTTGCGTGACATCGTTTAACCTCGCGCGTAAAGCCTGAAATACCGAGCCGGGCATTATAACACAAAATTTGCTCTTGCCAAATCCGAAAACCCCTACTCCGAAAAAAATAATCATAATCTCATTCTCGGCCGCGTATCAAGGGTATGCCAACCAACCGCTGGAGATGTCCTGACCAGCCCACTTGGACAAGTATTACCAGAAAAACCTACCTTGCCCGTCCTGGACCGGTGGCCACAAACAGACAAATCCGCTAAAATATAGTACTTACATAAACCTAACATTGGGCATGGAGAATGACCATGAATAAGTCCGGCGAGCCCTCGTTTGAAGAAATGTTGACCCAACTGGAATCCGTGATCTCGGCCGTTGAAGGGGGGAAAATCGGCCTGGAAGAGGTCATAGGCCAGTACGAGAAGGGCATGGCCCTGATTAAACGCTGCCGGACGCTCCTTGCCCAGGCCGAAAACCGTATACAATCCATTCAGATAGCAGAGGACGGCTCAATCCGCACCTCACCCATGGAATCGCCAGACTAGGCCCTGATCAAGCGTAGCGCGAAGGATTTTCGCGCATTCTTTTGAAAAAAGTACTCGAAATGCCCTTGGTTTTGCGTATAAATGGGTAGGTTCAAGGATCAACCCAAGTTATGCAAGGAGG
>JAAYCU010000324.1 GCA_012729595.1 Phycisphaerales bacterium | reverse complement strand
TTTGAGCGTCGGCCTATTCGAGAGAACGCCCATTTTGAGGGCATTTTCGGGAGATCAATCCATAAATGAAATGGAACAAAACTGTAACCAGTTGCTATTATTCGACTTATAACCGGACACTAGTGAATAAATATATCGACACCATTGCTTGCCCCCCGATTACCCCATTTTTCTCAGCTCTCCACACTGGTGAGTTTCTTGCAGTCTCGGATTCAGAAGATTCGGGTTCAGGTCGTCAAGCTTCAGGCCGTGATCCACGAGCTACGGATCCGGCTTCATGCACTCCGGCCACTGCAGGGAGTGAGATTCAAGACGTGTCGCCGTCTTACCACAGAGACGCGTACACAATCGTTACGTGTGGCGGTGCTCTGGCGGAAGATCGGCCTCAGCAACCGCAGTAAGGCGGTTGGCCGGTTCGCCTAATGAACACTGACCACGGTGCATACGCTACGTCTCCAGGCTCTTACATTGCTAAGGCATCATACCTGGTGATGATTGGAGGGGGTAGAGGGTGGTTCAATTGTCGTACTTCTTCGGATCAGGGCCAAACCTGCCCCAATCATTGCAAGGCCGACCAGGCAGCCCAGAATCTGTTTGTAACCGAAACCCGGATCAGCGCCGAACCGCAACCACTCGGCCATCAGGGTCAACCCCACGGTGAATAAACCTATTACCCAAATTGTTAATGTCCGGGTAAACGCTCCTATCATGACGCAAAAGATGCCGAGCGTTACCCCGATCCACTGCCAGAAGCCAAATCCCCCCGTCAAGCCGAATTTGAAATGGTCCGCCCCCGCGCATATTACCAAGGTTAAGAGACCGGTGACCGTCACAATGGCCGCATGATTGAACTTTTCTTTTTCTTTATCAGCCACCGAGTCCTCGCGGTCGGCGCAGTGCAGGCACAAATAGCGCCGGCACAATTCCCCGCCCAGATCGTAGGTGATATGAAGCATGGCCGGGGCCCCGCATATTTCACATTTTGACCTTGTCTTGCTCAGCTTGATCCTCTATCACCAGCCGGGACATTATCCACAACTCGCCGACCAGGATGAAAACCGCCAAGGGCATCATGACCCAACCCGCAAAATCATGGAAGAACTCCTCGGCTAATTCGCCACTGACCCATATAAACAATATGGCGGTGACCACCAGTCGGATCAGGTTGCACAAAATGGCGACCGGCACGCTGGAAAGAACCAGCGTCACTTTCTGCCAGCGCGGTCGGTTCACCAGATAGGCCAACACGGCCGCCACCATGACAAAGGCTGTCAACATACGCAACCCACTGCAGGCTTCGACCACGCCCACGGGTATGCGGTTATTCAGCATCATCACATTACCCTCGCGAGTCACCGTGATGCCCAGCAGCTCCAGGGTTATTACCGCCCCGGAGGAGGCAAAGCTCTGTAACGGTCCGGAAATGAGATTGTGGACCCGGCCGGGTAGCGGAACCATCAGAAACAGAAAGAGCAGTATCCAGCGAACGCGCCAAAAGCATTCCCCGCCAGCCGTCAAAAGGACTATGCCGGCAATGGTCAAAACGAAACCGTATCGCTCGGCGGATTCGAACATCCAGATCAGGCCGAACATCCGAGCCAGTTGGCCGAGAACAATAAGTCCGATACCCCACCAACAAGGCGTCGCTCTGCAGGTTGCGAGTTTTTTTCTGTCGTTCCACAGCAGGTAAAGGGCGGCGAAGGGTACCAACTGTCCTACGGAATAATTATCGTCGTGGCGCCAATCCTTCATCAGCGACGAAATAGTCGGAGCAAAGGACCAGAGCAGCAAAGCCAGCAACACTAACGAGATCAGCAGAACCACGATTGCGTTCGTCCAGGGTCGTTCAGTTTCCTTGGATAGAGTCATGGTGGATTCCGTCACGATCATACTGCTCCACGAAGCGGCCTTCACGCTTTTATCATCGGCCGTCTATTTTGAGGCTAGTCCCTGATCAAGCGTAGCGCGAAGGATTTTCGCGCATTCTTTTGAAAAAAGTACTCGAAATGCCCTTGGTTTTGCGTATAAATGGGTAGGTTCAAGGATCAACCCAAGTTATGCAAGGAGGC
>JAAYCU010000323.1 GCA_012729595.1 Phycisphaerales bacterium | reverse complement strand
GTTCGACGCAGCCGAATGGGTGCAGATTGCCAAAGATGCGGGCATGAAATACATGGTGCTGACGTCGAAACATCACGATGGGTTCTGCCTGTGGGACTCGAAACTCACCGATTACGACATTATGAACACCCCGTTTGGGCGGGACGTGGTTGCGGAGTTGTCGAAAGCGTGCAGAGAGGGCGGCATCGAGTTTGGCACGTACTATTCCATTCTCGATTGGTATCAGCCCGACTACAATACGTCGGATTACCAGGGCGGCGCGGGGTATGCCCTGCCCGAGGGCCAGGAACCCAGCATGGACCAGTACGTCGAGTACATGCACGGGCACATGGCGGAATTGCTGGGCAAGTATGGTCCGTTCAATGTCATGTGGTTCGATGGCGAATGGGAAGAGCCGTGGTCGCCGGAACGGGGCATCCGGCTTTACAACTACGTCCGCGGCCTCCAGCCCGGCATCCTCGTGAACAACCGGGTCGGGAAAGGCCGCCAGGGCATGCAGGGCACCACCAAAGAAGGCACGTACGCGGGCGATTTCGACACGCCCGAGCAGGAGGTGGGCGCGTTCAACCGCGAACAGCCGTGGGAAACGTGCATGACCATCGGCACGCAATGGGCCTGGAAACCCGGCGACTCGATCAAATCGATCGAGGAATGCCTGCGTACGCTCATCCGGACCGCGGGCGGCGACGGCAACCTGCTGTTCAACGTGGGACCCATGCCGGATGGGCGCATTGCCCCCGAGCAGGCCGCACGCCTGCGCGAGATGGGCGCGTGGCTCGCCAGGTACGGCGAAAGCATCTACGGCACTCGCGGCGGCCCCTTCATGCCGGGTGACTGGGGCGTGTCCACTTGCAAAGGCGATACCATCTACGTGCACGTGTTCGAGTGGGGCCAAGGGCCGCTGACCCTGCCGCCTACAGGCTGGATGGTGCTCAGCGCGACTGCGCTAACCGGCGGTCCCGTGACCCTGAAACAGGGCGCTGAAGGCATTACTTTGCAGGTGCCCGAAGCCAATCGCCAGGACATTGGTACGATCATCGCGCTGAAAATCGACGGCAACGCGGAGACGCTCGCGCCGATTAAGCCCTGAAGCCGGAAGGCCCAGGGATGCCGATGGATGACATGGACATTATGGACGAAATGGACGCCATGGACCTCCGGAAGGTTTCCGCGCTGTCCATCGCGTCGCCCAGGTACATTCTTTACACACCCGAGGCTTGAATCACCTCGAGGGTCTTGCGCAAAGCGGTTTCGGCGACGACCTGCGGGTCCTGGGCGTAGTGTTCCTCGTTAAACATCTCGACCGAGAGCGGGCCTGTGTATCCGATTTGCTTGAGCTGTTGCAATACGCTCGCAAGGGGGAGTACACCGTCGCCGGGGTAGATGCGGTGCTTGTCGGACATTTCTTCGCGGGGCGGTTCGGCGGGCACGTCGTTGATGTGGAAATCGGCGATGAAATTGCCCTGGATATGGCGGATGCCCTCGAACCCCGACCCGCCGCGGTGGAGATGGAAGGTATCCATGATCAAGCACGCATCGGGAATGTTCGCGTCGATGGCGATGCCCGCCGCATCGCCAAAACGGTGGATACTCTCGATGAACCCGACGAATTCGAGGGCCACCGAGATGCCATATTCGTCGCGGCCGATCTGGACCAGTTCCCGGTAGCACTGGGCACACCATTCGCGGTCGACGTCGGCGGGTTTTCCCGGAGGAATGCATGCGGCATGCTTCGAGCCGACAGCGGCCATCATACGCATGCGGTTGCGCGTGGGACCCAGCGACTCCTCCCATTTGGCCGGGTCGGCCGGGATGCCTCCCCAAAGGCCGATGACGTTTGGCACGAAGAGGCCGGCGTCGGCGATGCGGGCGCCGATCTCCTTCAGATCGCCGCCTTCCGCTTCGTGCTTCTCGAGGTCGGCGCTCCAGAGCTCGATGCCGTCGTAGCCGGCTTGGCGCGCGGCTTCGATCTTGGCATCGAGGGAAGCGGACATGATCGTGCTGGTGTTGAGCACGATGGGCCAAGGGGCGGCGTCCTGGCGTGGACGCAGTTCGGCGTGCGCGGCGTTTGATGCGAGGGCGGCGGCCGATCCGACGGCGGCGCCTGCCGCGGAGAGGAAGGTGCGTCGGTCCATGGGACGGGCTCCTTGTCGTGTGGAGGCGAACACTTCGGTTACGAGGGCATGGTAGCCGCGGGGGCGGACGGAGGCAAGGGCGGGATGTCGGCGGGAATACACGACTTGACTCTTGCGTCGGCGGGTCGTAGGATCTGCGCTCTGTTTCGATTTCCAGCTTCCATGACGCTCAGCGGCCGACGCATGTAGTGCATTCGGGCTGAGGAGGAACTTGAGGAAAGGATTCCGTCATGACGCACGTGGTAACCGAGCCTTGCATCAAGTGCAAGTTCACGGACTGTGTGGCGGTGTGCCCCGTGGACTGCTTTCATGAGGGGACCAATATGTTGGTCATCGACCCTGATGAATGCATCGATTGCGGGGCGTGTGTGGACGAGTGTCCGGTCAGCGCGATCTATCCCGAGGAGGATCTGCCGGAGAAGTGGCAGCATTTCCTTGATCTGAACACGCAGTACGCGGCGGAGTGGCCGGTGATCTCGCAGACGCAGGACCCGTTGGACACCGCCGAGGAGTACCGCGAGGTGGAGAAGAAAGAGGAGCTGTTCGAACCGACGCCGGGCAAGGGCGACGACTAGGACGGGCGCTCCGCATACGCGCATATCGCGCCGGCGATCCGGGATGGACCCTGGGTCGTCGGCGCGCGGTTTTTCGGGCCGGACTCAGGCGTCCGCGGAGGCGACGGGCGCCATGCCCTCGAGGGCGAGGAGGTCGCGTTTCCAGTCGAGTCCGCAGCCGAAGCCGCCGAGACGGCCGTTCCCGGCGAGGATGCGGTGGCAGGGCACGACGAGGGGGACGGGGTTGGCGCCGAGCGCTTGGCCGACGGCGCGGGCGGCGCGTGGTTTCGAGATGCGGCGGGCGAGTTCGCCGTAGCTGATGCGGGTTCCCCAGGGGATGTCGCGGGCGGCGCTCCACACGGCTTGTTGGAACGTCGTGCCGCTGGAGAGGTCGAGGGGGACGTCGGCAAAATCGGTGCGGACGCCGGCGAAGTAGGCTTCGAGGGCGTCGTGGAGGGCCCAGACGCGGTGGTCGTTGACGGAGCTGTGCAGGACGGAGATGCGTTCGAAGCGGTTCTCCGGGGTGGGCAGTCGCAGGGCGTAGAGGCCGGAGCGGCTGAACCATCCGTAGATGGGGCCGCGGGGCAGGTCGAAACGGAAGCCGGCGGGGTCGGCCATTGGGAAAGGCTCCAGGGGCTGGTCAGTCGTTGGACAGGGTGAAGTAGCGCGAGCCGAGGGAGATCTGCACCGAACCGTCGGTTTCGTCGACGCGTTCGACGCGGAACTCCTCGACGCGATCGCCCCGGCGTACGCGGTGGCGTATGCCGGTGAGGCGATCCTCGACGTTGGCGAGGGTGTCGCCGCGGGCCTTGACGATGCCCCGGACGCGGAAGCGCTCCTCGGGGGTGTCGCGCATGCGACGGTACTGCTCGATTCGGTCCAGCAGAAGCTGCGCCTGCTCGACCGGCAGCGGGCCGGGGCGATCCGCACTGTGC